>JBFGZM010000067.1:0-12253 GCA_041586815.1 Marinobacterium sp.
GCAGAGGAGGGACGGATCCCTGGTGCGCTGATGCGCGAATACTATAGCCAGCGTGCCTCGGCCGGGCTGATCATCAGCGAGGCCACGGCGGTGACCCCCATGGGGGTAGGGTATCCGGATACGCCGGGGATCTGGAACCAGGCCCAGGTGGCCGGCTGGCGGGATATTACCGATGCGGTGCATGCCAGGGGTGGCAAGATCGTTTTGCAGTTGTGGCACGTGGGGCGCATCTCCGATCCGATGTATCTCGACGGCGCCTTGCCGGTGGCCCCGAGTGCCATTGCACCGGCGGGCCATGTCAGCCTGGTGCGGCCCGAGCGGCCCTTTGCGACGCCGCGAGCGCTGGAAACTGAAGAAATAGCAGACATCGTCGAAGCCTTTCGCCAGGGGGCGGAAAACGCTCAGGCTGCGGGATTTGATGGTGTGGAAATTCACGCCGCCAATGGTTATCTGATCGACCAGTTCCTGCAGGACGGCAGCAACAGGCGCACGGATAGCTACGGTGGCGCGGTGGAAAATCGCGCCCGGCTGTTGCTCGAGATTACCGATGCCGTGCTGAGCGTCTGGTCACCGGGGCGGGTGGGCGTTCATTTGTCGCCCCGTTGTGATGCCCATGACATGGGAGACTCAGACCCTGCCGCCGTGTTCGGGTATGTGGCCCGTGCCCTGTCAGATCGCGATATCGCCTTTATCTGCGCCCGTGAAGCCGAGGCTGAGGACAGTCTGGTACCCCGGCTGCGGCAGCAGTTCAGTGGTGCCTTTATCGCCAACGAGCGCTTTACCGGCGAGAGCGCCAATGCCTGGATCGAGGATGGCCGTGTGGATGCAATTGCCTTTGGCGTGCCCTTTATCGCCAACCCGGATTTGCCGCAACGCCTGCGCCAGCAAGCGCCACTGAATACTCCCGACAGCAGCACCTTTTATGCCCCTGGTGCGGAGGGTTATACCACCTATCCGGCCATCTGATGTTGCGCTCGCAAGGCGCCCTGACCGCTGGCCTGTGCCTATACTCCCAGACAGCTGAAGTCGACTGAACGGGAGACGTCATGGACATGATGGTGCTGGGGCTGGTGTTGTTTTTCGGCATGCACAGCGTGCCAATGCTGGTCACCGTGCGGCAAGGTCTGCTCGGCGCGCTCGGACGCTGGGGATACCTGGGGCTGTTTGCCCTCGTTTCGCTAACCGGTGTAAGCCTGATGTGGCAGGGCTATCGGCAGATCGAGGCCAGCATTCTATGGCAGGCGGTGAGCCTCGGGCGCCCTTTGGCCCATGCTCTGATGCCCCTGGCATTGATCCTGGTTGTCGCCGCCTACCTGCCTTCCTTCATCAGGCAGAAAACAGGCCACCCCATGCTGATCGGCGTGGCACTCTGGGCTGCAATTCACCTGCTGGCCAATGGTGACCTGGCGTCGACGCTGCTGTTTGCCCCTTTCCTCATCTATGCCCTGCTGGACATGTTGCTGAGCAGGCCGCGCAAGACACTGATCCCTGTACGAAAACCGCAGCTGTTTTACGACATTCTGGCGGTGATCTTCGGCCTTATGGCCTACAGCGCACTGTTGCTCAGCCACGGTCGTCTGTTTGGTGTCGCGGTGCTGTGATGGGGTACCGGTGAGTCGTTACCGGTGACTGGTAAATCGTAATCTGGGTGATGTGACCCCGGGGCCGCCGGCAGCCTTGTTACAGCGTACCTGGAAAAGCGCCGCCATCAAGCAGCAGGTTCTGGCCGACGATATAGCTGGCCTGGGCACTGCACAGGAAGGCACAGGCGGCACCGAATTCCTGCGGGTCGCCAAAGCGCTTGCTGGGGTTGCTGTCCTTGCGCGCCTGGCGCACCTGTTCCAGTGGCTGGCCACTGGCTTTCACGGCGCCGGCGAGGGTCGCGTTGAGGCGATCGGTTTCGAAGGGGCCCGGCAGCAGGTTGTTGATAGTGACGTTGTGTTCAGCCACCTGGCGCGACAGCCCGGCCACAAACCCCGTCAGGCCGGTCCGGGCACCATTGGACAGCCCCAGGGCCGGGATGGGTGCTTTCACCGCGCCCGAGGTGATATTGACGATACGGCCGAAACCGCGCTCGATCATGCCGTCGATCACGGCCTTGATCAGCTGAATGGGGCTGACCATATTATTCTGCAGCGCCTGGTGCCAGTCGCCGTCATCCCAAGCGCGAAAATCCCCCGGTGGCGGGCCGCCGGCATTATTCACCAGAATATCCGGTGTCGGGCAGGCGGCCAGAACCGCATTACGGCCTTCGGCGGTCGTGATATCGCCGGCGATGGCCGTCACCTGGACGCCATACCGGCTGCGAAGATCCGCCGCTGTCTGCTCCAGTATGTCGCTGGTGCGGGCGTTGATCACCAGGTGAACGCCTTCCGCGGCCAGCGCTTCGGCGCAAGCCCGGCCCAGCCCCTTGGATGCCGCGCAGACGATGGCGGTGCGACCGGCAATGTGCAAATCCATGGATATGTCTCCCCTGCAAAGTGTGTTCGCCATCATAGACCGGTGTGGTCGCTATGGCGAGCCGGTGACGGGAAAATGGTGATGCGTGAAGCGTGATGCGTGACGCGTAAATGGCAATCAGCGGCGGGCCTGGAAATTTAGGCGATCAGGCCCTGGGCCCGCAGCTGCTCGCAGTCGGCGGCCGACAGGCCGAGCTGTTGCTGCAGCACCTCATCGGTGTGCTGGCCGAGGGTGGGCGGGGCGCTGCTGGCGTTCAGGGGCTGGCCGTCAAAACGGATCGGATTGCCGACCATGGGCGCCGAACCTGCGGGGTGGGGAAGGTCGAATTGCAGGCCACGGTGCTGCACCTGGGGGTCGTCGAACACTTGTTGCAGGTTGTTGATCGGCCCGCAGGGGACGCCGGCTGCCTCCAGTGCTTTGAGCCAGTGGGCGGTACTGCGGGTGGCAAACTGGCGTTGCAGCAGCGGTATCAGGCTGTCCCGGTGGGCGACCCGGGCCTGATTGCTTGCAAAGCGGGGGTCCGTGGCCAGGCTTTTGCACCCTGCCGTATCACAGAAACGGTCAAACTGGGCATCATTGCCCACCGCGAGGATCAGGTGGCCATCCCGGGTGGCAAAGGCCTGGTAGGGCACGATATTGGGGTGGGCATTGCCCAGGCGCGTAGGTACCTGGCCGGAGCAGAGGTAATTCATCGCCTGGTTGGCCAGCACCGCGACCTGCACATCCAGCAGGGCCAGGTCGATATGGGTGCCCGTGCCGCTTTGCTGGCGCGCAAACAGTGCGGCCATCACCGCATTGGCGGCATACATGCCGGTAAAGATATCGGCAAAGGCGACGCCAACCTTCACCGGCCCGCCGCCGGGCTCGCTGTCCGGCTGTCCGGTCAGGCTCATGAGCCCGCCCATGCCCTGGATCATGAAGTCGTACCCGGCGCGGTGGGCGTAAGGCCCGTCCTGGCCAAAACCGGTGATCGAGCAATAGACCAGGTCCGGCTTGTCGGCTTTCAGGCTTTCGTAGTCCAGGCCATAGCGCTTGAGCCCTCCGGCCTTGAAGTTTTCCAGCAGCACATCGCAGCTTTGCAGCAATTCACGGATCAGTCGCTGGCCTTCAGGGCGTGCGATATCGATGGCAACCGATGACTTGCCGCGGTTGGCGCTAAGGTAGTAGGCCGCCTCAGTGCCTCCCTCCAGCCAGGGTGGCCCCCAGGCACGGGTGTCATCGCCGCGCCCCGGGTGTTCGATCTTGATCACCTCGGCACCGAGATCCGCCAGCTGCTGGCTGCACCAGGGGCCGGCCAGAACGCGGGACAGGTCCAGCACGCGAATGCCTTTCAGCGGTTGGGCACTCATCCAGTCTCTCCTCATCGGCACGCTTCGGTTTAGCAGAACGCCTGAATGCCGGTCTGGGCCCGCCCCAGGATCAGCGCATGCACGTCGTGGGTGCCTTCGTAGGTGTTCACGGATTCCAGGTTGACCATGTGGCGGATAACGCCGAACTCGTCGGACACACCATTGCCGCCATGCATGTCCCGCGACAGCCTGGCGATATCCAGTGCCTTGCCACAGTTGTTGCGCTTGATCAGCGACACCATTTCGGGTGCGCCCTGGCCTGCATCCAGCAGGCGGCCGACCTGCAGTGCGGCCTGCAATCCCAGAGTGATTTCAGTTTGCATGTTGGCAAGCTTCAGCTGAATAAGCTGGTTGGCCGCCAGCGGGCGCCCGAACTGGATGCGATCCAGGCAGTACTGGCGTGCGGCATGCCAGCAGAACTCCGCCGCCCCCATGGCGCCCCAGGCAATACCGTAGCGTGCCTTGTTAAGACAGCCGAAGGGTCCCCCAAGACCGCTGGCATGGGGCAGCAGGTTTTCATCCGGCACAAAGGCCTCATCCAGCACGATCTCGCCGGTAAGGGAGGCTCGCAGGCTGACCTTGCCCTCGATTTTCGGGGTACTGAAACCTTCGGTACCGCGCTCAACGATAAAGCCGCGGATCTTGCCGTCGTGGCCATCGGACTTAGCCCAGACCACGGCAATGTCGGCAATGGGGCTGTTGGTGATCCACATTTTCTGACCACTGAGCCGGTAGCCGCCCTCGACCTTTTTTGCCCTGGTAATCATGGAACCAGGGTCCGAACCGTGGTTGGGCTCGGTCAGGCCAAAGCAGCCAATCCACTCGCCGCTCGCGAGCTTTGGCAGGTACTTCTGCTTCTGTTCCTCCGAACCATAGGTTTCGATGGGATACATCACGAGAGAGGACTGCACGCTCATGGCCGAGCGGTAGCCGGAATCGACCCGCTCGACTTCGCGGGCAATCAGGCCATAGCCCACCTGACTCAGGCCACTGCCGCCGTACTGGGGATCGACGCAGGCGCCCAGCAGACCCAGGGCCCCCATTTCCAGCATGATTTCCCGCTCAAACTGTTCATGGCGGAAAGCCTCCAGTACCCGCGGCTGCAGCTGTTCCTGGCAGTAGTCATGGGCCATGTCGCGGATCTGACGTTCTTCTGCGTTCAGTTGCTGTTCGATCAGCAGGGGGTCCTGCCAGTTGAAACTGCTGTGCGGTGCCATGGTGTCGGTCTCCTGATGCGGGATGCTGTTGTCTGAAAGCATCAGACATTATTAACCTATTTATTGCAATAAATAGGTTAATTAAACTTTTGTGCCCAACCTGAGGCTGCCATGGCAGAATAGACGGCCTCCCACCAAGAAGCCGTTATGAACAACGAGAGTGAAACCTTTACCCCGAGCCGGCGCATCAAGCGAGCCGATCAGATAGTTGACTCGATCAAGCGCTGGGTTGTGGTCAATGGCAAACAGCCCGGCGAGCGCCTGCCCAATGAGCGCGATCTCATGGCCCAGTTTGACTGCGCCAAGGGCACGGTGCGTGAAGCGCTTAAATCTTTGGAGGTGCAGGGCCTGATCAGTATTCGCACCGGACCCAATGGCGGCGCCGTGCTGGTGTCAGTGCCCTACGAACTCACCAGCCAGCTGCTGCGCAACTTTCTGCATTTCGAGGCGCTCAACGGGCCCGATATCTATGCGCTGCGTACCCTGGTGGAGCCGGAAATTGCCGCCCAGGTTACGCCCTTGTTGAGCGAAGACGACCTGAGTCGGCTGGAGGCGCTGGTGCAGCGTTGTTCGCACCCCGCCGCCGATTTCGATGAACGCATTGCCCAGCGCATCGCGGAACTTGAGTTTCATGTGGTGCTGGCCGAACGCTGCACCAATCCGCTGCTGGCGTTTATCGGGCGCTTTCTGAACGACCTGATCCGGGATCTGGTGATCTTCAAGAAGGCGAGGCTGCCGGAGCAGCGCGAGTTCTCCTGTGCCAATCTGGACTATCACCGTCAGCTGATGGTGGCTTTCCGGGAGCGGGATGCCGCATCGGCCCGGCGCCTGATGCTGGAGCACATGCACTCGGCAGAGCATTTCAATCATGAACTGCAGGGGCGGCTGGAGCAGCGAATGCTGATGATGGAGTAGGTTTTCGCTGTATGGGTGTGAAGGGGCTAAGCTGTGTCAGGCAGAGGGAGGGAAGCACCCCCATGGTGGAAAAAATCCCCAATCCGGTGAGTTACAACGCCAGGCTAGATGCTTTTTGCTGCCAGCAGCGGCGTTTTGGGCTGGGCTATCAGAAGCGCTTTGATTCAGCTGAAGATGCACTGCTGTACGTGCAGGAAAATCCCGCATCCTGCCCGCAATTGCAGCCGCACCTGCTGCAACTGAACGACTACCACTACGGTCACTGGGCGCGCCAGCTCGAGGTGATACAGCGCCACCCGCGGGGTATTGCCCCAAGCCGTCTGGTGTGGCTGCTGCACCTGCTGGCAATACTGCTGTGTGTACCGCTGGTGGGCAGCATGACTGGCTCCCGGGGCTGGAGCCCGCCAGACTGGCTGCTGGCACCGCTGCAGTCTCTGGCCGATCACCTGTCGCTGCACTGGCACTGGCGAATTGAGCTGCCACTGTTCTGGCTGATTCTGTTGCCGGTGATGCTGCTGGCGTTTTCCCTGTCCCGTGTTCTGGTGCGCCGTATCCGCGACGCGGATCTGCGAGTCGGGCTGCGCGTTGCGCTGCTCTGGCTGCTGCCCCTGTTCTACGGGCTGCTATATCTGCTGCTCTATGTGATATCGGCGTTGCTGCTGCGCAGCTGAAATAACAGGTTTCCCCCGGAGCCTGCTGCGGGAGGCCAGCAATGACCGCTCAGGCGGCGCCGTTCAGGCGAGGTATCAGTTCGCTGTGGCAGCCATCGCCGCTGTTCAGTCGTTCGGGCGCGTTGACATCGACCAGCAGGACGCGACGGTTGTCCAGAGCGAGGCTCAGAGTGACGCAGCGCTGACCGGTACCCAGGTCGAGGTAGGGCGATGAGCACAGGATACGGCGCTGGTAGTCGCTGGAGCCGATCAGCTGGTAAAAGTAAGGGCGCCAGCTCCAGTTGTTGCCAATCACGCTGTTGTCGGCCTGCCAGGCACTATCTCGGAAACTGTAGTTGGGAGAGGTCTGATCGCCTTCGCGGTTGCAGATATACAGTCGCTGGATGCCGGGGGCCGGGTAATAGTTGTCAAGGGCGGCGTCACTTGCACCGGTGACAAGCAGGTCGCGCAGCGCCAGCAGGCTGCTGTGCAGGCGCTTTTCCTGCCACTGTGCGCGGGCCGTGTGTTCTACTGTGATGTCCAGATGGCGAGTGAGCAACTGTCGCACCCGTTCCCGGGTGGAATCGGCCTCGACAAAATCGGCCTGGGCCGGGGCAAACACATAGCCCTGCACAAAGCTGGCATTGCATTGCAGCGCCAGGTAAAAATCCTCCGCCGTTTCAACTCCCTCGCAGACGATCTTGCTGCCCAGCTGAGCCCCCATCTGTCCGACCATCTGCAGGATTGCCTCTTTGTGGGCGCTGCATGCACCATCGTGGAACATGCGCAGGTCCAGCTTGATCAGGTTGGGCGTAAAGGCGAGAAGGCGGTCGAGCTGCTGAAAACCGGTACCGAAGTCATCGTAGGCGATGCCGATGCCAGCAGCCCGGTAACGGCTGGCCTGGCGCTGAAGTTGCTCGATCTTGCCATTGTGTTCGGTAATTTCCAGTACCAGACGGGCGGGATCCAGCCCGAGTTCCCGGATCATCGACAGGGTGGGCTGATCCTCGGAGTTGCGCAGGTTGTCGATCCATTCCGGCGAGAGGTTCAGGCTCAGAAACTGCGTGCCCGAAAGCGAGCTGAATTTCTGCAACGCCTGGTAGCGCACACTGCGATCTACCTCGAGGCGGTCGCTCGCCGAGCGGGCGGGGTCACTGAAGATATCGGCGGCAGACTCGATTTCGCCCGCCGCATTTTTGCGCCTGGCCAGTGCTTCAAAGCCTGCAACCCTGCCACTGGCGACCTCGACAATGGGCTGGAACCAGGGAAATACCGTCTCGCTCATAGTGACCTCTTGTTGCTGCATGCGCTGTCGATGCACCGGGTGAGCAAAGGACTCAGCAAAAATCGCGCCAAGCGCCGGCATACGAAGAAACAGGGTGACGATCTGCCTGCAACCGGGCGGTAAAAAGGCAGGAGCGCTCTGGATGCGATGTTCCTGGCACCGTTCGCCCTGCGGGTTAACCGGACGGATTTACCAAAAAGCGATATCTCCACTTTGGCATCCCTGACGAATGGGTAATAATGAGCGCTGTTTTTGTTGTTACGAGTCAGCGCCGCAAATGCTTTCAGGGAAACGCGTCAACCGCATCACCGACCCACTCCTGCCCATCGGGTCGCTGGATCCTGGTTGCCTTGATGCATTTGCCAGAGATCCCGCCTCGGGCCCGCAACTGCTGTTCTTTACCGGGGGGTCGGCACTGGACAGTACCAGCCGCGCGCTCAAGCGCTTTACCCACAACTCAGTGCATCTGGTCACGCCCTATGACTCCGGCGGCAGCTCGGCCATATTGCGCAAGGCCTTTTCGATGCCGGCCATCGGTGATCTGCGCAGCCGGCTGATGTCGTTGGCGGATGAGCGGGTGACCGGTCATCCCGAGGGCGTACGGTTGTTTGCGCACCGGCTGTCGAAAACGGCCAGCCTTGCGCATTTGCGGGCGGAGCTGGACAGCATTGTCGCCGGCACGCATCCGCTGGCAGCGGTGATCGATGCGCAAACCCGCGAGCTGATCTGTATTCAGCTGCAGGCCTGCCGCGAGACCATGGCGAGGGACTTTGACCTGCGAGGTGCCAGTATCGGCAATCTGGTGCTCGCCGGAACCTATCTGCGCAATGCCAAGAACCTGGATGCGGCCATCGCCGAATTTGCGCGTCATGCCCAGGTGCTGGGTGAAGTGCATACCGTCACCAACGATAATTACCATCTGGTGGCGCACCTTGATGATGGCTCCCGGGTCATAGGCGAACACCTGATTACCAGCCTTGATCTGGCGGACCGGCAAGCCGTGATTGAGCAGCTGAGTCTCAGTCATTCGCCGGATGAATGGCAGCCGGTGCAGTCGGTGTTGCCGGAATCGCGCCAGCGCATGATTGCCACTGCCGAGCTGATCTGTTTTCCCCCGGGCAGTTTTTACACCAGCGTGCTCGCCAATCTGCTGCCCCGCGGTGCGGGCCGGGCCATTGCCGCCAGTACGGCCCCCAAGGTATATGTGCCCAGCCTGGGTACTGACCCCGAGCAGTACGGCATCAGCCTGACGGATGCCGTACGGCGTCTGCTGGCGGTACTCGGGGATGACTGCGAGGCGGCAGTGCCGGTGGCACAACTGCTGAACTTTGTGGTGATTGACAGCCAGAACGGCCGCTATAACGGCGGTATCGATGTTCCCGCGCTGCAGGCACTGGGTGTGCGGGTGCTGGATCTGCCACTGGTCTCGTCAGACAGTGCTCCCCTGGCCGATGCGCAGCTGCTGAGCGAAGCGCTGCTGTCCGTTGCAGGGTTGTGCGAGTATTCGTCCAGAGGCCCGGCCCCCACACTTCCTTCCTCCCTTTAACGAGGGCAGGGGGGGCGAAACACGCATTAGCGCCGCTCGATATTGATTGTTTGTAGCGTCACGCCGTCGGTCGGGTTCAATGTCGAGTGTCCGAGCAACACGACGGGGCCAGTACCCCCGGCATCCAGCGTTAAATCCTTCATGATCTCGGGCAGTGGTCTCTGCAATGTGATTTCGCCGCCATCCCTGAATACCTCAGCGTCGAATCCCAGGCGCTGGTGGCGGGCACTGTGGTTCAGTAGCTGCAGGGCACCGCGCAGGGAACAGTCACTTTTTGCACGGGTACAGCCGCGCAGATCCTCATCGCTCAGGGTATCGACTTCGAACAGCACCCTGGGCTGCACTTCAAAGGCGCCAATATCGGCAATGCCCAGCGCAAAGCGCGGATCGCCGTTGCCGCGCTGATCCCACGCCAGCGGCTGGCCGGTTTCATCGATCGAAACACTGTTGTCGGCCCAGTTGAAGGCCGGACTCCGGCTGCTGACGGGAATACTGTGGGTCGGTCCGTTATAGCCACCAGGCTCGCCCAGCAAGGGATCATCGGTGCTGAACACCTGCCCGCAGTTTTCGGCACGCGGGATAATATTGGCTCTGCTGCGGGCATCAAGTTCGACGTCCGAGAAGCAATCCTGTGCTGAATAACTGCGTGCCAGAATGCTGTTTTGCAGCACGGCAAAGCTGGTGCTGTAGAGCGCGCCTCCCGACGGGGCCGCGTTCCGGTCGAAAGTGGCGTGGGTAACCCTGAGTTCTGCACTGTTGAACAGGCCCCCCCCGCGCTGGCCGGCACGGTTGTTGTACAGGGTGCTGTTAATCAGCTGCAGGGTACCGGCATTGTGAATGCCACCACCGGTTTTGCCGGCACTGTTGTCCCGCAGCAAAACACCGCTGAGCACGCTGTAGCCGTGGTTCAGAAGGCCGCCGCCGCTGTCGGCCATGCCGTTGCTGAGGGTCAGGTGGGCAATCCTGGCGTACACCCCCGGCGCCACCTGCAGGACGCGATGGCGCTGTTGTCCGTCGAGGGTGACGCCGCTGGGTTTCCACAGCATGTCATCGATATAGCCATCGATCGACAGGTCATCGGTAATAACCGGCAATGCGCTGGCCAGTTGTATGGTTCTGGGTTGCTGATAGAGCCCGCTGGTGCTGCGAAACAGGATTCTGTCGGCCCCGGGGGACGCGTTGGCCTGGGCGATAGCCGCGCGCAGGGAACCGGGCCCGGCATCGGCAACGGAATCGACCACATAGGTATGCCTGACGGGGGCGTCGACCCAGTTCGACAGCGCCGGGCTTAAGTCGCAGGCCCGGGATCCGCTGATCTGGCATCCGGCTAACGCCAGGGTGGCCAGTGTGATGGCGCCGGCGACGGGAGCGCGAAGGGGGCGGTGCAGCAACATGATGAGTGATCCTGGCTGTACGGTTAAAAGCCTGGGGTGCAGGCAGACCAGGCATGCCTTAGCGCAAAGGCTAGAACAGGCCGGTGAGTCACGCCATGGTCTCCACCGGGCCTTGCGTAACATTACTTCGGCTATAGTTGAGCTACGTCCTGTTGAGGATTGGATAACGCATCCGCACAGGTTAACGCAGGCCTCGTTAAGTCCCGTGCAGTGAATCCATAGAAAGGAGAGTCCCATGTCGGTTGCTGCCGAAACGCCCATTGAGCAGTTGGACGATCGCGCGCTGGGCCAGGCGCTGGTCAGTGCCGGGCGCTTGTCGGAGGTGGATTTGCAGCGCGTTGAGCGCATGCGTGCCAGCCAGCCGGAGGCAGCACCGCTGTCGACCCTGCTGGTCAAACTGGGCCTGGTATCCGAGCGAAATATGGCAGCGAGCCTGGCCGAACAGCTGCAACTGCCGCTGGCCCAGGCGGCGGATTATCCCCAGGTTCCGGTGCTGGATGCGGGCCTGTCCTACCGCTTTATGAAGGAGGCACAACTGATTCCGCTGCGCCGCGATGAGCAAGACGCCCTGGTGCTGGCCATGGCCTGTCCGCAGGATGACTTTGCCCGGGATGCCGTGGCGCTGGCCGTCGATGCGCGTATCCGCGTTGTCGTCGGGGTGGGCTCGGAAATAGATGCGGCGCTGGAGCGCCTGCATGGCGAGGGCCAGAGCGAGATGGGCGGCATTCTGTCCGAGGTGGCGCCCAGTGAGGATGCCGAAGAGAGCGTAGAATTGCTGATGGACATGGCCAGCGGTGCCCCGGTGATCCGTCTGGTCAACCTGATTATTCAGCGTGCCGTTGAAGCCCGGGCCTCGGATATCCATATCGAGCCGTTCGAGAACAGTCTCAAGGTACGCTTTCGCGTCGATGGGGTGCTCAAGGAAGGCGAAGCGCCGCCGGTGAAAATGTCCCCGGCGGTGATTTCCCGCATCAAGATCATGGCGCGGCTCAATATCGCCGAGCGGCGTCTGCCCCAGGATGGGCGTATCGAACTGCGGGTGCAGGGGCAGGATCTGGACGTGCGTGTCTCCACCGTGCCCACCATGCACGGGGAGAGTGTGGTGCTGCGGCTGCTGAACCGGGAAAGCGTGTCACTGGATTTTGTCGAGCTGGGTTTTTCCGAGGACACCCGCCAGGATCTGGAACAGCTGCTCAGGATTCCCAATGGCATGATTCTGGTGACAGGTCCCACCGGCAGCGGCAAAACCACAACGCTCTATACCGCCATGCACCGGCTGAACACGCCGGAGCGCAAGCTGATCACGGTGGAAGATCCGGTCGAGTATCAGCTGGAGGGGATTAACCAGATCCAGGTTAAATCGGCGATCGGGCTGAATTTTGCCAGTGCACTTCGCTCCATCGTGCGACAGGATCCGGACGTTATCATGGTGGGCGA
>JBFGZM010000068.1:0-12157 GCA_041586815.1 Marinobacterium sp.
CTGTGGCGCAGCAACCCGCTCAGTTGTCCCGGGTGCTGGATGAAACCCCGAGCCTGAAGGCGCGCCAGCGGATTCTCGATACGCTGCTGGATTACTACCAGTACGTGCGCGAGCCGGACAAGAAGGCGGCGGACCCCAATAACGGCCATTATCAGCGGGTGCTGCAGGCTCGCTTCGCGCTGCCACCGGGCGCCACCGAGGTGCCGCAGCGTCCGCTGAGCGCACCGCATCTGGGCCGCAGCCCGAGCCTGGTGCGCATGGGCGCGGTGCACAACAGCACCCGCGGCGATGGCCTGCTGTTGAGCCTGCGGCCGGCCTACTACGATGTGCTGGATTCAGGGAACGGCCATATCAGGAACTCGGTACTCTCCATGGGGGAAATCACCCTGGTGCATTTCAACGGCCAGGCCGAGCTGCGCGGCGTTAACCTGGTGAATCTCGAGAGCCTGAACGATTCCGTAACCGGTCTTCCCGGCGATAGCGGCCGCTACTGGAAGCTCAAGGTCGGTGCCCAGGCGCACAGCCTGGCGTGCAGCGACTGTCTGGTGGCACAGGCCGAGGGCGCAGTCGGCAAGGCGAGGCGCATCAATCGCCATCTTCTGCTGGGTGTCAGTCTGGGTGGTCTGTTACAGGATGAGTACGAAGATAGCGGTCATTTTTCTGTAAAGGCATCGATATTCGCCAATATGTCGCTGGGAGAGGCCTATAGCGGGCGTCTGCATCTGACACAGCGGCAGGGCCTGGACGGTGTCCGCCAAGGCCGTTCCGGTGTGGCGCTGGAACTGCGCAAGCAACTGGACACCAATCTGGACCTGCGGCTGGGCTACTACAGGGACTGGGCCGAGGAAGCGATGCTGTCACTGGGCTACTATTTTTGACGGCGCCTGTTCTTAAGGCGCCTGGCCGGGGCAATGGCGACGCATTCCTGTCTGAGGGCGTCAGCTGCCCCAATGCGATTGAGGGCCGGGGTCTTAGCTGAGATAATTCCGGATCATACCGCCTCCTCTGCCGCCGTCCGCTGCGGTCAACATGGAAACAGACTGATGCGCACTCCGGTAAAACTGCTGAGTATTTTCGTGGCCTTTGCCTGCCTGCTGCTGGCGATCAACTTTGGCCTGCGCTCGTCCATGGGCTTTTTCATGGCGCCCATTTCCGAAACCTTTGGCTTTGGCCGCGAGATTTTTGCCTTCTCGCTGGCGCTGCAGAACCTGTGCTGGGGGCTGTTTCAGCCGTTCACCGGTGCCGTGGCCGACCGCTTTGGTACTGCCCGCACCCTGACCGGCGGCGCCATCGTCTATGCCCTGGGGCTCTATATCACCTCAAACGCCGACAGTATCTGGGCATTGCATACCGGCGCCGGCATCCTGGTGGGCATGGGTATTGCCGGCACCGGTTTTGGCGTGGTGCTGCCGGCGCTGGCCAGGATGGTGGCACCCGAGAAGCGCGCCTTTGCACTGGGGCTCGGTACGGCGGCGGGGTCCGCCGGCCAGCTGCTGGTGATTCCGGTGGCACAGAGCTTTATTGCCAGCTACGGCTGGCAGACCGCGGCTCTGTTGCTGGCGGGCGGCGCTCTGGGCATGCTGTTGCTGGCTACTCCTTTTCGTGGCGACGGGGCCAAGTCCGGTAGCCGCAGCGAGGCGGAACCCGAACAGACCCTGCCCCAGGCGCTGAAGGAAGCCACCGGCCATGTGCACTACTGGCTGCTGATCGCCGGTTTCTTTGTCTGCGGCTTTCAGCTGGCGTTTATTACCGTGCACATGCCGGCCTACCTCACGGACAGCGGTTTCGATGCGCAGGTGGCGGTGATCAGCCTGTCGCTTATCGGGCTGTTCAATATCTTCGGCTGTCTGCTGTTCGGTTCCTGGTCGGGCAAGTATTCCAAAAAGAATCTGCTGGGGATTATCTACGGGCTGCGGGCGCTGGTGATCGCCCTGTTCATGTTGCTGCCGATCAGCACCACCTCGGTGTATCTGTTTTCCATCGCCACGGGCTTTCTATGGCTGGCAACGGTACCGGCCACTTCCGGCCTGGTGGCACAGATGTTCGGACTGCGCCACATGGGCACGCTCTATGGCATCGTCTTTTTGAATCACCAGCTGGGATCCTTCCTCGGCGTCTGGCTGGGCGGTTATCTGTATGATGCCACCGGCACCTACAACATGGTCTGGTGGTCCGCGGCCGCGATCGCGCTGATGACTGCCGTGATCCATATCTTCATCGACGAACGTCCGGTAGCGCGCCTGCGCACACCGGCGGTTGCCACCGCCTGATCGACGCCGGGCTCTGGCGCCAGGATCCTTCCCGTCGGTCCTGAATCCGTACTAGTCTGAAGTTTCAGCACAGGCTAACGGAGCGGCACCCAAGCATGAAGGATCTGGATCAACACAAGAAAATCGCTGTGCTTGTCGATGCCGACAATGCGCAGCGCTCCAAAACCAAGCACATTTTGGATGAACTCTCCGGACACGGCCATATCGTGGTCAAACGTGCCTACGGCGACTGGTCATCGGAAAACCTCAAGAACTGGCGAACCACTCTCAATGAACTGGCGATACAACCCTGCCAGCAGTTCGCCTACACCACAGGAAAGAATTCTACCGATGGCGCCATGATCATTGATGCCATGGATCTGCTCTATTCCGAACGCTTTGATGCCTTCGCCATCGTCAGTAGCGACAGTGACTTCACCAGCCTGGCGTCGCGCCTAAAACAGTCGGAAATCTATGTTTTCGGCTTTGGCGAAAAGAAAACGCCGATCTCGTTTCGCAACGCCTGCGATGATTTCATCTTCACCGAGATCCTCGGAGATGTCCCCGCCGAAACCCTGCCGGGCAACCCGGACCTGGAACATGTCAGGCGGCTGCTGATCAAGGCATGGCGCGAGCATTCGGACGACGAGGGCTGGATGAACATGGGCCATGCCGGCAGCCTGCTCAAGCGTCAGCGGCCTGATTTTGATCCCAGAACCTTCGGGGCTTCGAGCTTCAAGGAGTTCCTGCAGTTGCTTGCACCACAGATCACGGTGGAGCAAAAGCAGCGTGGTAACGGTCGGCCGTACATGTACCAGGTCGCTGCCATCTGATGGTTTGCCGCCACGGAGTCTGTCTGTGCCGACTGGGGACAGGGCCGAAATCACGCTGTGGGTAACTTTTTATTCACAGAGAAGCGGCGCCCGTCGCGGGTCGACTATCGCTGTGTATAACGTGCCTGTGTATAAAATTTCTCGTCGAGATACAGAAATCTGTGCACAAAATGCCTGCATAACTCTGTGTATAAGCTCCGCACAAGCTCATTACACCTGGCTATAGCCCCTGCAGCGACGGGCTGTTAAAAAACTGGTCAGGGATTAATCCACAACGGGAAAAAACCGCCTGTGTAAAACTTGTCAGTTAGGTGGTGCGAGCAGAGCGCACAGTTTATCCACAATTTTGGCGTTGACGATGGCCAAGCACTTTTGGATCATTGGTCATTCGCAAGCCGTAAGCCGTAAGCCGTAAGCCGTAAGCTGACAGCTTTAAGCTTACGGCTTGCAGCTCTAAGTTACGTAATCACAAGTCAGGCGGTTTCAGTGCCGAAGTGCTTGCCCAGCAGGGCGTGGTAGAAGTCCCGGTCGCGCAGTACGCCCACCAGGCCGCTGGCTTCGCGCAGCAGCACCGGCAGGCCGGTCTGGTAGCGGATTTCCAGCGCCTGGCGCATGGAGATATCGGGGCTTGCCACCACCAGGGTGCCTTCGTTGAGATCGTTCAGCGAGCTGGTATTTTCCCACTGGTGCAGCTGCAGCGGCTGCTGCTGGCGGCTGGCGGACAGCAGCTGCCCCTGGGCATCCAGGCTGAACCAGCTGTTTTCCTCGCGGTTGAGCACCAGCATTTCGTCGAGGCGTTCCAGCTGATCGAGTCCGGTCATGAGCGAGCGCCCCTTGAGCACATTCAGCGGGTTGGTGTGGGCGACAAAGTTGCGCACGTATTCATTACAGGGGTTAAGCACGATGTCCTCGGGCCGGCCATGCTGGATAATGCGTGCCGATTCCATGATGGCAATATGGGTGCCGATCTTGAGGGCTTCATCCAGGTCGTGGCTGACGAAGATGATGGTCTTGTTGAGCTTGCGCTGCAGTTCGAGCAGTTCGTCCTGCAGCTGGTTGCGGATCAGCGGATCCAGTGCCGAGAAGGGTTCGTCCATCAGCAGGATGTCGCTGTCCATGGCGAAGGCGCGGGCCAGGCCCACGCGCTGCTGCATGCCGCCGGAAAGCTCATGGGGAAGCTTGCTGGCCCACTCGTCCAGGCCGACCATCTCGAGCTTTTCCATCGCCCGGCGCTGGCGCTCGGCCTTGCCGATGCCCTGCATTTCGAGGCCGAAGGCGACGTTGTCCAGCACACTGAGCCAGGGCATCAGGGCGAACTTCTGAAACACCATGGACACGCGCTTGCTGCGCATGTGGCGCAGCGTGGCGGCATCACAGTTGGCCATGTTGACCATCGCATCGCCATCCTGCACCAGCAGTTCGCCGCGGCTGACCGGATTGAGGCCGTTCACCGCCCGCAGCAGGCTGGACTTGCCGGAGCCGGACAGCCCCATGAGCACGCAGATTTCGCCGCGCTGCACTTCGATGCTGGCGTCCTGAACCCCGACCACCTGCCCGGTGGTCTCAATGATTTCCTGGCGGGTTTTGCCCTGCGCGAGCAAATCCAGCGCCGGTTGTACGTTCTTGCCAAACACCACATCGAGATGCTTGATACTGACGGCTACGGACATGTTCAAGCCTCCTCTTTGGCGTTGGGTGCCTTGCAGATGCGATCCAGGATGATGGCGACCAGCACGATGGCCAGGCCCGCTTCAAAGCCCTGGGAGATATTCACGGTATTGAGGGCGCGCACCACCGGTTTGCCCAGACCATCGGCACCCACCAGGGCGGCGATCACCACCATCGACAGCGACAGCATGATGCACTGGGTCACGCCCGCCATGATATTGGGCATGGCCGCCGGCAGCTCCACCTTGATCAGCAGCTTCATCGGCGTGGCGCCAAAGGCCCGGCCGGCTTCGAGCAGCTCTTCGGGCACCTTGCTGATACCCAGGTACGTGAGGCGAATGGGAGCGGCGATGGCAAAGATGATGGTGGAGATCAGACCCGGCACCACGCCAAGCCCGAACAGTACCAGGGTCGGAATCAGGTACACGAAGGTGGGGATGGTCTGCATCAGGTCGAGGATCGGGCGCAGGATGGTGTAGACCCAGGGCTTGTGGGCGGCCAGTACGCCGATGGGCAGACCCAGCAGGACAGACAGGGTGGTGGCGGCCAGCACCAGCACAAAGGTTTCGAGCATTTCCTGCCAGTATCCCAGGTTCAGGATCAGGAGGAGGGCGGCGACCACGAAGATGACCAGCCCCAGGCTGCGGTGCAGCAGCCAGGCGAGGCCGGCGGTCAGTACGATGGGGACATAAACCGGGAACCACTGGAAGATGGCGACCATGTTCAGAATCAGCCATTCCAGTGAAATGGCGATGGTATCGAAGAAGCCCGCGGCGTTGGTGGTCAGCCAGTCGACGAAGAGCTCCATCCAGCTGCCGAGGGGGATTTTGTGGTCTGTTAACCAGTTCATGCAGGTTTCCTCAGGGTGTGCGTGGCCCCTAACCGTGACTGGCAGTCACGGCTGTTGGGCGTGTTAGCTTGGTGGGTCAATCAGGAGGCGGTCAGAGCCCGAGGTGGGTGCGGATCGCGGCGAGGCCGGGCTTGCCATCGCGGGTCTCTACACCTTCGAGCCAGGCATCCAGAACCTCGGGGTTGTTCTGCAACCAGCTGCGGGCGGCATCACGGGGCTTCTGGTTGTCATCAAGAATGGCGCCCATGACTTCGTTTTCCATCGCCAGGGAGAATTCCAGGTTGGTCAGCAGTTTGCCGATATTGGCGCACTCCTGCACGTAACCCTTGCGCACGTTGGTGTAGACGGTGGCACCCCCAAAATCCGGGCCGAACCAGTCGTCACCGCCGCCGAGGTATTCCATTTCGAAGTTGGCATTCATCGGGTGCGGCGCCCAGCCCAGGAAGGCGATCCATTTGCCACGGCGCTGCGAGCGGTTGACCTGCGACATCATGCCGGCTTCGGAGGACTCCACCAGCTTGAAGTCGCCCAGATCGAAGGCGTTCTCGTCGATCATTTTCTGGATCAGGCGGTTGCCGTCGTTGCCAGGTTCAATGCCGTAGATGCTGCCGGAAAACTCGTCCTTGTATTTCGCCAGATCCGCAAAGGATTTGACGCCACCGTCGAAGGCGGCCCTGGAGACAGCCAGGGTGTACTTGGCGCCTGTGAGGTTGGCGCGCACGGTTTCGACCGAGCCGTTGTCGCGGTACTTGGCGATATCGCCTTCCATGGTGGGCATCCAGTTGCCAAGAAAGACATCGATATCGCCGGCCGCCAGGGAATTGTAAGTCACCGGTACAGAAAGCAGGTCTGTACGGCTTTCATAGCCCAGGGCTTCTACCAGTTCGGAGGTGACGGCGGTGGTGGAGGTGATGTCAGTCCAGCCGACATCGGCAAAGCGCACCATGTCGCAGCTGTCGGCGAGCGCGGTGGTGCTGAGGCCGGCGGCGCACATCAGTGTAATAAGGCCGTTGCGTACATGCTTGATGGTGGGGGTCATGGGTCAGTCCTGTTTGATTATCATTATTCTGTACCTCCAGGGCAGCCCGTATTGCGATGCGGGCTGGCGTGGAGCCACAGCGGCGCAGGCTTGGGGCCTGCGCACCTGTTGGTTGAAAAGCAGGTCCAAGGTTCAAGGGGAAAGGAGCAAGGCAAGAAAAGCAGCTTCAAACCCTGCGAACTCGCCTTGTCTATTGCCTCTTGTTCCTGTCTTCCCGCTTTTACCTTTTACCTTTTACCTTTTACCTTTCATCTTTCATCTTTTACCTTTCCCCTTACACGCTTCTTTCTAAGCGTAGGGGTTTTCCAGTTCGCCCAGCTCAACATAGACGCTCTTGGTCTGGGTGTACTGGTACAGGCTCTCGATACCGTTTTCGCGGCCGATGCCGGATTCCTTGTAGCCGCCCACAGGCATTTCGGCCGGCGATGCGCCCCAGGTGTTGATCCAGCAGATGCCGGCCTGCAGTCGGGCGATGACCCGGTGGGCGCGGCTGAAGTCGCGGGTGAACACGCCGGCAGCCAGGCCAAAGGGGGTGTCGTTGGCACGGCGGATCACTTCTTCCTCATCGTGAAAACGCAGCACCGACATCACCGGCCCAAAGATTTCTTCGCGCACGTTGGGCATGTCGTCGCTGCAATCGGCAAAGACGGTGGGCTCAACGAAGTTGCCCTGATCCAGCCCCGGCCCCGTGGCACGCTTGCCGCCGCACACCAGGCGGGCACCGGCGGCTTTGCCGGCCTCGATAATGCCCAGCACCTTGTCCATGTGTCCTTTGGAGATCAGCGCGCCGATCTGGGTGGAAGCGTCCATCGGGTCACCGATGCGCAGCGCCCGGGTGCGTATCTCGAGCTCGGCGACGAATTCATCATAGATGGCATCGTGCACGAACACGCGGGTACCGTGGGTGCAAACCTCACCCTGGGTGTAGAAGTTGGCCAGCAAGGCGCCGGACACGGCGGTTTCCACCCGGGTGTCGGGGAAGACGATCATCGGTGACTTGCCACCGAGTTCCATGGTGACCGATTTCAGCGAGCCGGCGGCGGCCCCCATGACTTTCTTGCCGGTGCCGCATTCGCCGGTAAAGGATACCTTGGCGATGCCGGGGTGATTGCTCAGCAGCGCGCCGGTGCGGCCATCGCCCTGCACCACGTTGAAGACACCGTCCGGCAGGCCGGCTTCGGTGAAAATCTCCGCCAGCTTCATCACGCTCAGCGGCGTTTCCTCCGAGGGTTTGAAGATCATTGCATTGCCGGCGGCCAGGGCCGGTGCCGCTTTCCAGCAGGCGATCTGGATCGGGTAGTTCCAGGCGCCGATGCCGGCGCAGACGCCCAGCGGCTCGCGGCGGCTGTAGAAAAAGTTGCCGTTGCCCAGATCCTGGTATTCACCCTGAATCTTGGCGGCGAGACCGGCGTAGTATTCGATCACGTCGGCACCGGTGTGAATGTCCACCGCATCGGCTTCCTGGATCGGCTTGCCGGTATCCTGCACTTCAAGACGGGCCAGCTCGTCGTTGCGCTCGCGCAGCAGTTCAACCGCACGCAGCAGGATGCGGCTGCGCTCGGTGCCGGTCATGGCAGACCAGATGGCAAAACCCTGCTGGGCGGATGCCAGCGCCGCTTCCACGTCGGCGGCATTGGCCTGCTGCACCTGGGCCAGCACTTCGCCGGTGGCCGGGTTGCTGGTGGTAAAGGTTTCGCCGCTGCTGGCGTTGTGGTGCGCGCCGTGGATATAAAGAGGAATTGTGTTCATGGTTACCTTGCAGTCCGGGTTGGGAGACCTGTCAGGGTCGCGGTCGGCGGCAGTTGCCGCTCCAGATAGTCGGTGATGATGCGCTGAGCCAGTTCACTGTTGATGCCGCCGGGTGTCAGGGCTCCGCGCAGCCAGATGCCGTCAATCAGGGCGGCGATGCCCTGGGCCACGAACTGGGCCCGTTCGGCGGGCAATACCCGCTTGAGCTCGAGCCGAAGGTGCGACAGCAGGCGCTGTTCGTTGACCCGTTGCAGCCGGAACAGCGCCGGGTGGTGCATGGCCTGGGACCAGAACGCAAGCCAGGTTTTAACCACCCTGGAATCCAGCTGAGTACTGTCGAAGTTGCCGCCCACAATGGCCTTGATGCGGGCGACAACATCATTGGGGTCGGTTTCGCCAAGTCGTTCACGCACTGCATCGGAAAGATCCCGCAGTACCGAACGCATCGTGGCTTCGAGCAGCCCATCCTTGCCACCAAAGTAGTGGTTGATGATGGCCGGAGATACGCCGGCGTAGCGGCTGATAATGGCGACGCTGGATTTCTGCAGACCGTAGGCACCGATGGCTTGCATGGTCGCCTTGATCAGCTGGGGTTTTCGAATTTCGGGCATCCCGACCTTGGGCATAGGCGCGCAGCACTCTTTTTTAATTAAATGATCGTTTAACAAAAGATTGGCGTTTTAGCCGCGCGCTGTCAACCCGCACCGGGGTGCCTTGGCGTAAACGGGTACGAAAATCACCGATTTGCGGCGAAAATGTCGTAACTGATTTTGCAGGTGTCGCTGCTGGGAATGGAAATGGCGGTTTTGATGATGTTGCAGAGCAGCCGAATATGGGGCCGGAAATGCCGAAATCCCAACAAAACGGGACGCTTTGGGTAGCTCGTCTTTCGTGATTGGTGATTGGTAAAAGCAGGTTCAAGGGGCAAGGTTGAGTAGCAGGCGAAAGTTTAAAAGCAGGTTAAAGACGAAAGGCGAAAGGGGCAGGGTGAAAGGTGCAAGGAAGAGCAAAGCGCCACAGCTGCGCTGCGGGTGTTGGAATTCGCTGCGCTCATTGCCAACCTACCTGGTCATTGGTCATTCGTAAGCCGTAAGCCGTAAGCCGTAAGCCGTAAGCTTAAAGCTGACAGCTCTCAGCTGATAGCTTCATCTCCAGCTTTCCCCTTGTCCCTTTCCCCTGCTTTTCCCCCTACCCTTTACGCCAGACCAGCAGCTGATTATTGGCGGGCATGGTGATATCCCGTTCGAGCGCGAGCCCGAATGCCCGGGCCTGTTCGTTTACGGCGTCGAAATCACGGATACCGCTGCGGGGGTCGCGCTGTTGCAGCCAGCGGTCAAACTCGGCGTTGCTCGCGCTGGTGTACTGGCCGGCGTAGCGAAAGGGGCCGTACACGCACAACAGCCCCTTTGGTGCCAGCCGCTGGCCTGCACCCTGCAGCAGGGCAAGCACCTGGGGCCAGCCCATGATATGCAGCGTATTGGCGGTATAGATGGCATCGGTGCAGAGCTCTGGCCAGGGGTTCTGCGTAACATCCAGCGCCAGAGGCGGATCTATATTGTCGCTGCCAAAATGCCGCAGGTTGACGTCAAGGGCCGGCAGGTTGGCGGCCAGATCCGTGGGCTGCCAGCGCAGATGGGGCAGTGCGCCGGCAAAGTGCACCGCATGCTGGCCGGAACCACTGCCGATCTCCAGCACCTTGGTGGTTTTCAATAGCAGTGGACTGAGTTCGGCAAGAATTACGGCCTGGTTGCGCGCGCAGGCTTCGCTGTAGTTGAGCCAGTTCATCGAGGACCTCGAGTGGAAAGCAGCAGGGGAGTAGAGCAGATTAAAGGGGCAAGGTAAAAGGGGAAAGAGAGCGCCTGTAGGAGCTGCGCCCCGCAGCGAAGCTGTTGGGCGGTGGCACGGGGTTTCGCCCATTCGTCGCGGGGCGCGCCTCCTACGGTAACGGGGGCGATGTTGGTCATTCGTAAGCCGTCAGCCGTCAGCCGTCAGCCGTAAGCCGTAAGCCGTAAGCTTAAAGCTGACAGCTCCAAGCTGATAGCTTCATCACCGCCTTTCCTCTTTGCTTCCTTTCACTTGTTCCTGCTCTTCAACCTTTCCCCTGCTTTCTAAGCCGTTTTGATGGCTGCGCGCTGTTCGCTGCGGCCTTGCTTGCGCAGGTACATCTGGCGGTCTGCCAGGCCGAGCAGGCCTTCGGCGTCGTCGGCATCTTCGGGGAATACGGCCAGGCCAAAACTGCCGCTCTGGTTCAGGGTAATTTCGCCCACCTGGAAGGGCCGATCGAACAGGGTTTCGAGCTTGCCGCGGATCTTGTTGAGCTGGCGTTCGCCACTGAATACCGGAATCAGAATCACGAATTCATCGCCGTGGATTCGGGCCACGGTGTCTTCGCTGCGCATGGACTCGCGCAGGCGCACGCCGATCTGGATCAGCAGCTGGTCGCCGATGTCGTGGCCCCAGGCATCGTTCACCTGCTTGAAGTCATCCAGATCGAGAAAGAACACCGCGACTCGGCTGGATGTGCGCTGCGCCGAGCGGATCGCCTGTTCGAGGCGATCCAGCAGCAGGTTGGTATTCGGCAGGCCGGTGAGGTGGTCGAAGTGGGCCTTGTTGTAAAGGCTCTTCTGCTGTTCGAGCAGGTGCTGCCGGGTGCGCCAGACGCGCCGCAACACCCAGAAGACCTGCAGCACCAGCAGGCTCAGGCCGCCAAGCAAGCCGGCCAGGTGCCAGTGGTTCAGCGCCTGCCAGCTGGGCTGATACTCAATATGCAGTTCCAGATCGCGGGGGGCCTCGCCAAAGCGATGGCTGCCGGTCATGGCGGGAATCGGCAGCATCAGCCCGGGGGCCGACTGGCTTTCGAACAGGGTGATCGGGGCGGTATCGGCGGATTCCCGGCTGACCAGGCGCATGCTGAGGCCCGGTTCATCGGTCAGTAACCGTGCAAACAGCGCCTCGGCGCTGACGGCCAGCAGGGCGTAATTGGAAAACTGCCCCGGGTGCTGTTGGTCCGTTACAGCAAACTGCGGGTCTATGGCGTGGTAGATCAGGTAGCCCGGGCCGTTACCCAGAAAAATGGGTTTGGACATGCCGCTGGGCGCCACGACACCGGACAGCATGCCACTGAGCGCCGAGGGTTCGCTGGCCAGATCCAGCCCGAGCAGGGTGCGGGCCTCGGGGCGCTCGGGGACCAGCAGCGCCACCGGGTAGAGATCCTGTGCGGAACCGCCGGGCTTGTTACTGTTGGGTGTATGGATGCGAAATCCGCGGGCCTCGGCTGTGGCCATGCGCTGTTCAAACGCCTCGCGCTCGCCCGGTTCCACGCGGCTGGCGATGGCGAACATGTACAGGTCGGGGGAGTGCTGCAGCAGGCTCTGGGCGGTGATTTTGGCCTGGCGGTAGCTGAAATCGGGTTGGGCGGAAAGGCTGTGGGCAAAGCTTGCGAGCGCCATTTGCTGTTCTTTGAACTGCTGCGCAACCTTCAGGGTAATGTTTTGTGACAGGGTCTCGAAACGCGATTCCAGCCGGCTGTACTCAAGTGCGAAAATGCTGATGGACATCAGCACACAGGCGGCCAACCAGATTGCGACATATCCGATGAGCTGTGACCTGGGCATCAGATCAACGAGGGAGCGCTCCATGCTGTCCTTCCGGGCGTCGAATGAGATTGAATGATGAATCCAAAACCCGCCCCAATCAAGAAAAATCGGAAATCGGGCGTTCCCGCGCTTTCGGCTTGTGGCTTGAAACGAGTCATTGGTAATTAGTCAGC
>JBFGZM010000069.1:0-12128 GCA_041586815.1 Marinobacterium sp.
AGTGCCCCACCTTGCTGGCGAAGAACATCGCTGCCAGCAGCACACCGACGAAAACGCCGTAGGCCAGGTTGTGGGTAAACACCACCACTACCACGGTCGCGATCATGACAATGTTGGTCGACAGCGGATGCTGCTTGAGGTTGCGGATCGAGTCCCAGCTAAAGGTACCGATGGACACCATGATCATTACGGCCACCAGCGCCGCCATCGGGATCTGCGCGACCCACTCATCGAGGAACACCACCATGATCAGCAGCAGGAGGCCCGCCGTCAGGGTCGACAGCCGGGTGCGGCCACCGGATTTCACATTGATTACCGACTGGCCGATCATGGCGCAGCCCGCCATGCCGCCGAGCAGGCTGGAGGCGATGTTGGACACGCCCTGGCCCTTGCACTCCCGGTTTTTGTCACTCGATGTATCGGTCAGGTCATCCACGATGGTAGCGGTCATCATGGATTCCAGCAGGCCAACCACGGCCATGGCGGCGGCATAGGGGAAGATGATCTGCAGGGTTTCAAAATTCAGCGGCACATCGGGCCAGAGGAAGACCGGCAGGGTGTCGGGGAGCTCGCCCATGTCACCCACGGTGCGGATATCCAGCCCCAGGTACATCGACAGGCCCGTCAGGGTCAGGATGCACACCAGCGGCGATGGCACGGCCCGGGTGATGTAAGGGAACAGATAGATGATGCCAAGTCCTGCGGCTGTCATGGCATAGACATGCCAGGTGACATCGATCAGCTCAGGCAACTGCGCCATGAAAATCAGGATCGCCAGGGCATTGACGAACCCCGTCACCACCGAGCGCGACACAAAGCGCATCAGGCTACCCAGCTTCAGGTAGCCGGCGCCGATCTGCAGCACCCCGGTCAGCAGCGAGGCGGCAAGCAGGTATTCAAGCCCGTGCTCGCGTACCAGGGTCACCATCAGCAGCGCCATGGCACCGGTCGCCGCCGAGATCATGCCGGGACGACCACCGACAAAAGCAATAACCACCGCGATACAGAAGGATGCGTACAGACCCACCTTGGGATCCACACCGGCAATAATGGAAAAGGCGATCGCCTCGGGAATCAGGGCCAGGGCCACCACGGCACCGGCCAGCAGGTCGCCACGCGTGTTGGAGAACCATTGGCGTTGCAAAGAGTTAATCATCCGTTATCCGTCAGGTCATGGAGTTTCGCCAGTGGCAACGAGCGGCCGCTGGCGGGTCAAAAACAATAGTGGCACGAGGTGCGGCGCCGCAGCGGGGTCAGCGTCACAGCGGCTATTTTTCGCACATGCACAATAGCGCGGCTACGTTACCGGCTTGCACACAGAGCGTCAAGCTGGCCAGCGGCACCGGCACCCGGGTTAATCAGGACTAGCGACTGTGATCCAGCAGATCATCCACCACTGCCTTTTCTACTGCCAGATCGTCCGTTTCAGTGGTGCTGCGCGGCAGTACCAGGTTGAGCAAAATAGCGGCAAAACCGCTGAGAGCGACACCCTGCAGGCTCATTTCGCCCTGTCCGATCACCATGCCGCCGATGCCGAACACCAGCACCGTCGCAACAATCACCAGGTTGCGCTGTTCACCCAGGTCGACCCGCGCCTTGATCAGAGTATTCATGCCCACCGCTGCAATGGAGCCAAACAGCAGGATCAGAATACCGCCCATTACCGGCGTCGGAATGGTCTGCAGCAAAATGCCAATCTTGGCGACAAAGGCCAGCGCAATGGCAAAGACTGCTGCCCAAGTCATGATCACCGGGTTGAACGCCCGGGTCAGCATGACGGCACCGGTCACTTCCGAATAAGTCGTGTTGGGCGGGCCACCGAGCATGGCCGCGGTCGATGTCGCCAGGCCATCGCCCAGCAAAGTGCGGTGCAGACCGGGCTTTTTCAGGTAGTTCTTGCCGGTCACGTTGCTGATGGCCAGCACATCCCCCACATGCTCGATCGCCGGCGCAATCGCCACGGGCAGCATGAACAGAATGGCCTGCCAGTTGAATTCAGGCGTCACAAAGGCCGGTATTGAGAACCAGGCCGCCTGCTGCACCGGCGTGTAATCCACCATGCCCATCAGGTTGGCCAGCAGGTAGCCCACCAGCACGCCGGACAGGATCGGTACCAGGCGAAAGATTCCCTTTGCGAACACCGCCACCACCAGGGTGGTTACCAGCGCCGTCATGGAGACCAGCATGGAATCCTGGTATGCAAACAGCTCAAAGCCGCCATCACCACTTTTGCCCATGGCCATGTTCACCGCCACCGGCGCCAGCCCCAGGCCAATTACCATAATGATCGGGCCGGTCACCACCGGCGGCATCAAACGGTGAATGAAACCCGCGCCGCGCAGCTTCACCGCCAGCGACAACAGCATATACAGCAGTCCCGCCGCCATCAGGCCACCCATGGTGGCCGGAATACCCCAAGTCTGCACACCATAAATAATGGGCGCGATAAAGGCGAAGGAGGAGGCCAGAAAAACCGGCACCGTGCGCTTGGTCGCCACCTGAAAGAGCAGGGTACCGGCACCGGCCGTAAAGAGCGCCACGCTCGGGTTAAGGCCGGTCAGCAGGGGCACCAGCACCAGGGCGCCGAAGGCGACAAACAGCATTTGCGAGCCGGCCAGGGCGCTGCGCCATCCACTCAGGGAGTATTCACTGTGGTGAGACATGAATCAGTTACCTCAGGTACCGAAGATTTTGTCACCGGCATCGCCAAGACCCGGAATGATGTAACCATGCTCATCCAGATGGCTGTCGACGGAGGCGGTGAAAATATCCACATCCGGGTGTGCTTCCTGCACCTTTTTGAGGCCTTCTGGCGCTGCAACCAGAATCAGCGTGCGAATGCTGGTGCAACCGGCCTTCTTCAGCATGTCGATGGTGGCCACCAGGGAGCCGCCCGTCGCCAGCATTGGGTCGATGATCAGCGCCATGCGCTCTTCGATGTCATTGGCCAGTTTCTCGAAGTACGGTACCGGCTCCAGGGTTTCCTCGTCACGGTACAGCCCCACCACAGAGATTTTGGCCGCAGGAACCAGTTCCAGCACGCCATCAAGCATGCCAATACCGGCGCGCAGGATCGGTACCACGGTGATCTTCTTGCCCTTGATGCGCTCTGCGGTCATGGGGCCGCACCAGCCCTCTACCTGATAGGGCTCCAGCTCCAGGTCCTTGGTTGCCTCGTAGGTCAGCAGGCAGCCAACCTCGGACGCCAGCTGCCGGAAACTGCGGGTACTCAGATTGGCAGACCGCATTAGACCCAGCTTGTGGCGGATCAATGGGTGGCGGATTTCGTGAACGCTCATGCACAAACCTCTTTGACAACAGTCAGAGCCCGGCCAGAAAACCGGGCCTCTTGTTAAACCAGCGACCCCTAACCGGCGCCAGCACCAGGGCTGCCACCGGCATCGAACACAGAGGCGGCATCCTGCAGATAGCGCCCTGTCCCCGATTTACACAGCAATTGTCGTGCCGGTCAGAAAATGTGGGTGCATCCTAGCCAAAAGGCGGGAAGTTGTCATCCGCCCAGCGACTTGCCATCTGACCGGTCAGTCAGTATTCTGAGCCCGATGAGCCGCTCCGGGCCCATCGCCCGGCGCCTGAACACCATTTACCTGACGCCTGATCCCATGCCAAATACCGACCTGGACCATATCCGCGAGGTCTACGCCCAAGCAGACCTGCTGCACAGCGCCACCGAGGTGGAAGCCGCCATCGATGCCATGGCCCGCGCCATCACTCAAACCCTGCACGACCGCAACCCGGTGCTGTTCAGCATCATGAACGGCGGTCTGGTAATCGGTGGCCAATTGCTGACCCGTCTCGATTTCCCGCTGGAAGCCAGCTACCTGCACGCCACCCGCTATCGCAACAGCACCCGAGGCTTTGGCCTGGAATGGAAGGTGCCCCCCATGGTCGAGTTCAAGGGTCGCCCGGTACTGATCATGGACGACATCCTGGACGAAGGTCACACCCTGGCGGAAATCATCGATTACTTTAAACGCGAAGGCGCGGCCGAAGTCTATACCGCCGTTCTGGTCGATAAGCTGCACGATCGCAAGGCCCGCCCCGACATGAAAGCGGACTTTGTCGGGCTCGAAGCACAAGATCGCTACCTGTTTGGCTTTGGCATGGACTACCACGGTTACTGGCGCAACGCAGCGGGCATTTTCGCCGTCAAGGGCATGTAAAGCGCACAAGGAACAAGGAACAAGGAACAAGGAACAAGGAATTTTCCGTCCGGGCTTGCGAGCGCGGACACAAAAAAGCCGGCGATGGACACTACTGCCCTCGCCGGCTTTTTTACAGCCATGGCACAATTCTCAGGGATGCAGTTCCTCGAACAGGGCGACGAACTCCCGGGTCAGCTTGTGATTGGGTGCCATGTGGATCAGCGGACGTGATTCGTTGTGGGATTCACGCATTTTCACCGAGGATGAAATCTTGCTGTTGAGCATCGGCAGGCTTTCCGCCATCAGGTCTGCCACCATTTTCTGCGGCAGGGTCGCCCGCGGCTGATACTGGTTCACCACGATGCCCTCGACCCGCAGCTGATCGTTGTGATCGGCCTGGGTTTCACGCACGTTGTCCATCAGACTATAGAGCGCCTGGCGGGCAAATTCGTCGCAGTCGAACGGTATCAGGCAGCGCTCTGCCGCCACCAGTGCCGAAAGCGTGAAAAAATTGAAAGCCGGTGGCGTATCGATATAAATCGCATCGTAATCATCCAGCTGATTCAGCGCATCACGCAACTTGTAGATCTTGTGCTTGGACTCGAGCTTGGCCTGAAGATCCGATACATCCGGATTGGAGGGGATCAGAAACAGGTTCTCATACGGTGTTTCATGCACGAATTCATCGGGGCCTGCCGCCTTGAGCTGAAAGCTCAGCATCTGCTCGAAAAAATCGCGGATATCGGTCTGGGTGTGCGCGGCATTGTCGCCCAGCAGGTAGTGGGTCGAGTTACACTGCGGGTCCAGATCGATCACCAGTGTTTTCAGCCCGCGGCTGGCACTGATGGCGGCCAGGTTGGTGGTGATACTGGACTTTCCCACACCACCCTTCTGATTAAAGACAACTCGCTTCATCGAATCCTGTTCTCCGAAATCGGCATCAGCCCTGCGACAGCAATTTGCGCAGGTCAATGATGGCCGCGTTAGCGCGGGAAATATACGACGCCATTACCAGGGAGTGGTTGGCGACCAGTCCAAATTCCGTGCCATTGAGCACCATCGGGCTCCAGATAGTCTCCTGGGTGGACTCGAGCTCACGCACGATCTGCTCGAGGCTGACTCGGGCATTTTTCTTCTCCAGCGCGACGGCAAAATCGGCATCCACCGCCTGCAGAATATGGATCAGTGCCCAGGCAGTCCCCCGGGCCTCATAGAAGACATCATCGAGTTCCAGCCAGGGCGTTTCGATATCCTGTTCGGCAACGCCCTGGGTCGACTGGCGCGCATCGACCTCTCCGGCCAGATCGGTATTCAGACGACGCTGCCCCACACTGGCACTGAGGCGCTGCGACAGGCTGCCAAGACGAGTAGACACGTCCCCCAGCCAGTTGCTGAGGTTGTCGGCGCGGGCGTAAAACTGCGACTGAACCTCGGCCGGATCCGCCAGGCGCAGCTGATACTGGCGCAGGTGCCTTAACGCCTTGCGGTATTCGCCCTCGGTGGAGGGCAGCAGCCAGCTGTTGTTGTTAAAATGCAACAACGGTTCGGCCTTGGCGAGATCCGCATCTTCGGTGGACTGAGACTGGGAGCGGCTGAAATCCTTGCGCAATGCCCGGCTCAGGTCCCTCGCCTGGACCAGCGCACCAAATTCCCAATTGGGCACATTGTCGAGCCAGATACCGGGGGGCAGGCGGTCGTTGCTCAGATAGCCACCGGGCTTGTTGAGCAGCGTCTCGACAATTTCAATCAGGGCACCGCTGGTGTGAGATCCTACAGCGGGTGCTGCACCCTCGTGGGGCACCGCCTTGGCCTGAACATCAAAACGCGCAGGCTCCCAGCTCCAGTACATGCCAACCACCAGGGCGCCCAGCAGATAAAGCCCCAGCAGAGCACTCATTCCCTTCAACCAGACTGAAGAGCCCGGACCTGCGACAATCCGATCCCATTTGCCCAGCCACCACCGCTGCAGTTTTTCCAATACCCGCCCCTTTAAACCTGGATGTGCTCTTAATGCTGCACCGCACTATCACTGATTTGCCGAACAGCGTCAACGCCCGGGCCAAAGCCTCCCGGCCCGCCAGCGACCCAAAAACACTGACTGGACAAAAAAAGATCATCATCTATGGGCAACAGACCGGGAAATTCAGGTTAACTTCGCTGAAATAGCCGCTAACGCCGCAAATTATGGCTTGCGATAGACACTGCCTCCGGATTCATGCAAACTATGCGATCTTACCTTATGCATGTCGCAAGTCTGTTGATTTTTGAGGCTTTATTGATGGCAAAAATACTGGTGCTTCACGGCCCCAATCTTAACCTGCTAGGCACCCGGGAACCCGGTATTTACGGTGCCACCACGCTGGCGGACATTAACCGCTCGCTGGAAACCCAGGCACAGACCGCCGGACATCAGTTGAGCCATCTGCAAAGCAACGCTGAATATCAACTGATTGATCGCATCCATGCCGCCCGGGATGAAGGCGTCGCCTTTGTCATCATCAACCCGGCGGCATTTACCCACACCAGCGTCGCCCTGCGCGATGCGCTGCTGGGCGTGGATATTCCGTTCTACGAAGTCCACCTGTCCAACGTGCACGCCCGGGAGACGTTCCGCCACCATTCGTATTTTTCGGATGTGGCCAGGGGGGTTATCTGCGGCTTCGGCAGTCAGGGGTACAACTTTGCATTGCAAGCCGTTATTGACGGGCTGGCATAACCTGCGCGGAGCCTGATCGTTGCCGGACGGGCTCCTGAAACTATCTATCGCCACTTCTAAAATTTAAAAGAGAACACTCATGGATATCCGCAAAGTCAAGAAACTGATCGAACTGCTGGAAGAGTCCAACATCAACGAAATCGAAATAAAGGAAGGTGAAGAGTCCGTGCGCATCAGCCGCATGGCTCAGTCGGTACCGGCACAGATGATGATGCCGGCCAGCTACCCGCAAATGGCAGCCGCACCCGCCGCCGCTGCACCGGCAGCTGCAGCCCCCGCCGTTGCCGCAGAGCCGGCCGCTGAAGCGGCAGGCCACGTAGTGCGCTCGCCGATGGTCGGTACCTTCTACCGCGCACCGTCACCGAGCTCCCCCGCCTTTGTTGAAGTGGGCAAAACCGTCAAGGCCGGTGACGTGATCTGCATCGTTGAAGCCATGAAGATGATGAACCAGATCGAAGCCGACAAATCCGGCGTGATTGAGGCCATTCTGGTTGAAGAAGGCCAGCCGGTCGAATACGACCAGCCGCTCTTCACCATCGTCTAAGCGATTTCTCGCCAGATCAAGGAATTTACCCGATGCTTGAAAAAGTCGTCATCGCCAACCGAGGCGAAATCGCACTGCGAATTCTGCGAGCCTGCAAAGAGCTGGGTATCAAGACTGTAGCCGTGCACTCTGTCGCAGACCGTGACCTGATGCACGTGCGCCTGGCAGACGAAGCCGTCTGCATTGGCCCGGCTCCATCCAAAAACAGCTACCTGAACATCCCGGCAATCATCAGCGCCGCCGAAGTGACCGATGCCAGCGGCATTCACCCCGGCTATGGTTTCCTGGCGGAAAATGCCAATTTCGCCGAGCAGGTTGAGCGTTCCGGTTTCAAATTCATTGGCCCGAAATCCGAGACCATTCGCCTGATGGGCGACAAGGTTTCGGCCATCAAGGCCATGAAGAAAGCCAATGTCCCCACCGTGCCGGGCTCCGATGGTCCGCTGCCCGAAGATGCGGAAGAGGTGCATGCCATTGCCCGCCGTATCGGCTACCCGGTTATCATCAAGGCGGCCGCCGGTGGCGGCGGTCGCGGCATGCGCGTGGTGCATACGGAAGCTGCCCTGCTGAACTCCATCCATGTTACCCAGTCCGAAGCGGCCGCCGCCTTTGGCGACGATACGGTTTACATGGAAAAATTCCTCGAAAACCCGCGCCATGTGGAAGTGCAGGTACTGGCCGATGGTCAGGGCAATGCCATCCACCTCTATGATCGCGACTGTTCCATGCAGCGCCGTCACCAGAAAGTTGTGGAGGAAGCACCGGCTCCCCTCCTTGATGAAGAAGCGCGCCAGCGCGTACTCAAGGCCTGTGTCGATGCCTGCATTACGATCGGCTACCGCGGAGCGGGAACCTTCGAGTTCCTGTACGAGAACGGTCACTTCTATTTCATCGAAATGAACACCCGTGTCCAGGTGGAGCATCCGGTAACCGAAATGATCACCGGTGTCGACATCGTCAAGGAGCAGCTGCGCATCGCCTCCGGGCAGCCGCTGTTTTACAAGCAGGAAGACATTGCCATTCGCGGCCATGCCTTTGAATGCCGTATCAACGCGGAAGATCCGAAAACCTTCCTGCCAAGTCCCGGTACCGTGAAGCATTTTCACACTCCGGGCGGTTTCGGCATCCGGGTCGATTCACACCTGTACAACGGCTACACCGTGCCGCCGCACTATGATTCACTGGTCGCCAAACTCATCACTTTCGGTGACGACCGTGACATCGCCCTGACCCGCATGCGCAATGCCCTGGACGAAATGCTGGTTGAAGGAATTCGCACCAACATTCCGCTGCATCAGGATATCGTGCGCGACACCAACTTCGGCCGCGGTGGTGTAAACATTCACTACCTGGAGAAGAAGCTGGGCCTCTAAGGTCGCCCTCCCCGTCGCGCGCCCATACGGACGCCGCGACGGAGCCGAAAAGCCCGCCGTCGCGGGCTTTTGTGTTTGTGCCACAGCGGCTCCTGCTCCCCCGCGTAGCACGCAACAGCCACAAGGTTTCCTGTACGGCATGAATCAGCCATACTCAGCGATAACACTTTAGATATACGGATCCATCATGCCCTGGTTACAAATCAAGCTTTCAATCGAACCGGACGCCGCCGAGCAATATGAGGACATTCTGCTGGCCGCCGGCTGCGCCGCAGTTACCTACCAGGATTCGGCGGACGAACCCATTTTCGAACCGGATCTGGGCACCACGCCGCTATGGTCAAACACCACCATCACAGGCCTGTTCGCCACTGAACATGATCTGGAAGAAACCACGCGTTTCGTGCGCCAGGCCCACGAACAGCTGTTCGCCGATAAGCCCCTGCCGGAGCTCAAGGCTGAAATCCTGGAAGACAAGGATTGGGAGCGGGAGTGGATGGCCAACTACCACCCCATGCGTTTTGGCCAGCGCCTGTGGGTATGCCCAAGCTGGCGCGAAGCCCCCGAGCCCGATGCCGTGAACATGATGCTCGACCCCGGCCTCGCCTTTGGGACAGGTACTCACCCCACTACAGCGCTCTGCCTCGAGTGGCTGGACGGCGAAACCCTGGAAGGCATGCAGGTCACGGACTACGGCTGCGGCTCCGGCATTCTTGGCATCGCGGCCCTGCTCCTGGGCGCGAAACATGTCCTGGCGGTAGACATAGACCCCCAGGCCCTGCAGGCCACCTGCAGCAATCTGGAGCGCAACAAGCTCGACCCCGCCCGCCTGACCACCTGCTTTCCGCCCCAGGCGCCAGCGCTGGAAGGAGACCTTTTGGTCGCCAACATCCTCGCCGGGCCGCTGGTTGAGCTGGCCCCCACCCTCGCCGAGCGAGTCCGCAGTGGCGGGCGCATTGCACTATCGGGCTTGCTGGAACGCCAGGCCGGCGACATAAGTGCAGCCTATGGGAAGTGGTTTCAACTGGACCCGGTGGTGGAGCGGGATGGCTGGATCAGGATTTCCGGTACGAGGTTATAAATCATGAATGGCGGCATCGTCACCGAATGTCCGGAGTGTGAAACACGCTTCAATGTCAGCGAAGGCCAGCTCAAGCTGGCCGATGGCAAGGTCCGGTGCGGTGCCTGCCTGCGGGTATTTGATGCCAGAGCCCAGCAGCCCTATTCTGAACGGCTGGACGCCTCCCCCGAGGTTTCCAGTACAGAGGGCGTGACACCGCAGCAGAAATACTCCCTGCATGTACGCTATGCCCGGCACGATCAGCCAGACGACAGTGCCCCGGTGCCACCGCGGGTCCGGCCGACAAGCACCGACCAGACGCACCTCGACCCCGATGCCCCACTGGATGTCAGCAGCCCGCGCATCGTTCCGCGCCAGAGCCCCGAGCCAGCTATCCAGCACGACACCACACCGAATACCAAGCCTGACCTCAGGCCCGGCCCCTCCCCCGAAATAGATGCTGGTCACCGTACCGGGCCCATTCCGATAGCCAGCCTGCTGCGCCACCCTCCACAGCAGCAGCCTGACCAACCGGAGACAGTACCCGAGACCTTGCCGCCGACTGACGGAAGGACACCCAGTGAAGGCCCGACCTCTGCGCCGGGAAACACCGGGGAGTCCATTACTTCCTCCCCCGGTGACAGCAGCACCGAAGATACGGACGCAAGGGCCGCCATCTCCCCGGCGGCAACGCCCCCCACCGGCACTGCAGTCGCCAGAGACGCAGCACCACCCTTGTCAGCCACCGCCGGCATTGAAGCCAGCACCGAAGCCGGCTCCTCCCGGAACGACAGTCACACTGCCGCGATTTCCTCAGCGCAGACGGAATCGGCGGCGACCACAGGCCAGGTATCGCCAGCCAGCCCCTCCGAGGCACCTGCGACAAGTCCGGGCACACCATCACACCCACTGGGACTGGCGGCACTGCAGGATCTGCACGCCGAACCACTTGAACTTGCTCATCCAGTAGCACCCTCGGCACCCGGCGCCGTGCTGGGCTGGAGCCTGGGCTGCCTTGCCGCCTGCGTGCTGCTCGCATCGCAGCTGGCCTGGTTCAACCGCATCGAATGGTCCCGCCAGCCGGCACTGACCGAATTCTATGAGGTCCTGTGCAATCAGATTGAGTGCAACATACCACCACACCAGGCGATAGAGCTGATACATAACCGCCAGCTGGTGGTGCGTGCCCACCCCCGCTTCGAGGACGCGCTGAGCATCGATCTGCTACTGGAAAACACAGCGGATTTTCGCCAGCCCTTCCCCGCCATAGAGCTCAGTTTTTCCGACATTCGTGGCCGCACTGTCGCCCGCCGCGTGCTGCAACCCCGGGACTATCTCGACGACGCTCTCGACCCGCTGAAGATGACGCATTCGCAGCCCTTCCAGGTCAATCTGGCCATTCTGGACCCCGGCCGACGGGCCGTCAGCTATGAGGTTCAGCTAGCACCAGCCCGGCTGTAGCGCAAGCGCGATTTTGTTCATTTTTTCATCACATACGGGTTGGACGCGTTCTCCTGAAGCGGTATCATTGCCCACCTTCCTTGAGTGAACCAGGTTCGAAGCCCTTTTGGGGCTTCACGGTGTTTTTTTCTCTGAAATAAGGTCCACCATGTTTCGAATCGGCCCCTATACCATTGACAGCCAGGTAATTTTGGCACCAATGGCAGGTGTTACCGACAGACCCTTTCGTCAGCTTTGCCGACGACTCGGTGCCGGCATGGTTGTGTCCGAAATGGTGACCTCCGATACCCGGCTATGGAACAGCCGAAAATCCATCAACCGCCTGAACCATGCCGGTGAGCCCGAACCCCGTTCGGTGCAGATTGCCGGTGGCGACCCTGAGATGATGGCCCAGGCAGCGCGCATGAACGTAGAGCGTGGCGCCCAGATCATCGACATCAACATGGGCTGCCCGGCCAAGAAGGTGTGCAACAAGGCGGCAGGTTCCGCCCTGTTGCAGGACGAACCCCTGGTGCGCAGTATCCTGCATGCCGTGGTTGGAGCGGTTGACGTCCCTGTCACACTGAAGATCCGTACCGGCTGGAACACCGGCAACCGTAACGGGCTCAATGTGGCGAAGATCGCGGAAGATGCGGGTATCAGTGCCCTGGCCGTGCATGGCAGAACGCGCGCCTGCAGCTACAAGGGCGAGGTCGAATACGACACCATCAGAGACATCAAACAGGCCGTATCACTACCGGTCTTCGCCAACGGCGACATTCGCAGCCCGGAACAGGCCCGCAAGGTGCTGGACTATACCGGTGCCGAT
>JBFGZM010000070.1:0-12099 GCA_041586815.1 Marinobacterium sp.
CGGCTGCAAAGCCCGTTCGATCACCAGCGCTGCGCCGAACTTTGGGTGCCGCCGATGCAGGCGGACCCCTCCAATCCCGAAGCACATACCAGCGAGGTGGCGGATTTCCTGGCCAGGCGACTGCCCGAGGCCCGTGCGACCCTGGTGTTGTTCAGCTCCTGGCGCCAGATGCGCACCGTACTTGAACAACTGGATGATTCAATTAAGAATACGATTCTGTCCCAGGGGCAGTTTTCGAAGAATGAAATACTGCAGCAGCATCGTGCAGCCATCGACAAGGGGGGGCAGAGTATCATTTTCGGTCTGGCATCTTTTGCCGAAGGTGTCGATCTGCCCGGTGACTACCTGGTTGAAGTCATTATTGCCAAGCTGCCATTCAGCGTTCCGGACGACCCGGTGGACGCGACCATGGCAGAATGGATTGAACGTCAGGGCGGCAATGCCTTTATTGACTGGAGTGTGCCGGTGGCATCCATGCGGCTCACTCAGGCGGTAGGGCGACTGCTCAGAACAGAACAGGATAGCGGCAACATTATTTTGCTTGATCGCCGAGTGGTCACCAAGCGTTATGGCAGGCAGCTGCTGGACGCGTTGCCACCTTTCAGGCGCAAACTGAACTAATAACATTTAAGGTTCCACATTGAGTAACGACGATAAAAGCAACAAGCGCAGACGACCATCCCGCGGCTCTTCCCGCAAGCGTGGAGGCGCCCGTGGGCGCAGCGCTTCCAAAGTGAAGAAGTGGTCACCGGCCGATTTCACGGTGCCGGTGGAAGAGGGGAAGTCGCGTTTCCATGACTTCAATCTGCCCGATGCCGTGCTGCATGCGGTGCAGGATCTTGGATATCAGTATTGCACGCCGATCCAGGCGGCAACGCTTGAGTCAGCCCTCGCCGGCAAGGATATTATTGGCAAGGCGCAGACCGGGACCGGCAAGACTGCGGCCTTTTTGACGGGTATCATTACCGACCTGATTGACTTCCCGCTGAGCGAGGAGCGGCGCCTGGGCGAGCCCCGTGTGCTGATCGTGGCGCCGACCCGTGAGCTTGCGCTGCAGATCGCATCCGATGGTGTTGATCTTGGCAAGTATGCGGGTATCAGTGTCGTGGCGCTGGTGGGCGGCATGGACTATGAAAACCAGCGCTCCCAGCTGGCCGAGCGCCCGGTGGACATTCTGGTGGCAACGCCCGGACGTCTGATCGACTTTGTGCGATCCAAGGATGTGGACCTCTACAACGTCGAGGTGCTGGTGCTGGATGAAGCGGACCGGATGCTGAGCATGGGCTTCATCCCGGATGTGCGCACCATTATCCGCCAGACGCCGCGCAAGGGCGAGGAGCGTCAGACCTTGCTGTACAGCGCGACCTTCTCGGACGACATCATGAGCCTGGCCCAGCAGTGGACAGTGGACCCGGTGCGGGTGGAGATCGAGTCCGATCGCAAGACCACGGACAACATCAGCCAGACCGTCTTCCTGGTATCCAGTAACCAGAAATACCGTCTGCTGCGCAACTATATCCGCGTCAACGGTATCGAGAAGGTCATCGTCTTTGGCAACCGTCGCCATGAAACACGCGCCCTGGCGGAACGTCTGGAGAAAGACGGTCTGCGTGCGGCGTTGATGTCCGGTGAAATTCCCCAGAACAAGCGCCTGCGCACCCTGGAAGATTTCCGCAACGGCAAAATCCAGGTGCTGGTGGCCACCGATGTCGCCGGGCGTGGCATTCATATCGACGGCGTGACCCATGTGATCAACTACCAGCTGCCGGAAGACCCGGAAGACTATGTGCACCGCATCGGTCGTACGGGTCGTGCCGGTGCCACCGGGGCGTCGGTGTGTTTCGCCTGTGAGAATGACTCCTTCCTGATCCCGGAGATTGAAGTCGAAACCGGTGTCAAGATGAACTGTCTGCACCCCGATCCCGAGCTGCTGCTGGATGTGATGCCGGTCAAGTCGCCGGACGTTGAGCCTGAAGCGGAATCCGGTGCTGAAGCTCAGTCTGAGGATGCGACCGATGAGCCTGTGCTCGAGGCAACGCAGGCAGATACAAAAGGGTCTTCTGCATCGCCAGAGCAGGGTGAGACGCTGGCAGAGGAAGAGCCGACCCGGCCTGAGTCTTCTGCTGTTGAGGTGAAAGAAGCAGCTGTGGATGCCGCTGAGCCGTCACCGGCTGGGAATGAAAAAAGCGAGGCTGCGCCAGCTGACAGTGCAATTGACGACGGGGCGGCGCCCAAGTCAACGCCGTCCGCCTGATCTGCATTGGGCGCCAGCAGGCTGGCGCCAGTTGTACCCGGTTTTGCCTGTTGAGGGAGTTGTAATCGATGAATGGCGGGATGCGAGTTACGGTGTTGGGTGGCGGCAGCTTTGGTACTGTGCTGGCCAACATCATGGCGGAGAAGGGCATTCAGGTCCGGCTCTGGATGCGAGACGCAAAGCAGGTCGAAAACGTCTGCCAGCGCAGGGAGAACAGCAAGTATCTGCCGGGCTATCCACTGGCTTCGGCGCTGGAGGCTCATGCCAGTCTTGAAACTGCGCTGGAGGGAGCTGAGCTGGTGTTCGTGGCCATTCCCAGCGGCGGTTTCCGTGCCGTGGTGCATGAGGCCAGCGCCTACATGAAACCCGGGCAAATGGTTGTCAGTACCACCAAGGGCATTGAAGCGGGCACTTTCAGCCTGATGAGCGAAATCCTCAGCGACGAGCTGCCGGATGCGCGCATTGGTGTGCTGAGCGGACCCAATCTGGCCAAGGAGGTGGCGGCCCGGCAGTTGACCGCGACTGTCATCGCCAGCGCGAGTGAAGAGTTGCGCGAGCGGGTGCAGAGTACACTGCATACGGCCTATTTCCGTGTCTATGCCAGTACCGACATGTACGGTGTCGAGCTTGGCGGTGCGCTGAAAAACATCTATGCCATCGCGGCGGGATTAAGCAATGCCCTGGGTATGGGGGAAAACACCCGCAGCATGCTGATGACCCGCAGCCTGGCGGAAATGAGTCGCTTCGCGGTGAGCATGGGAGCGAATCCGCTGACCTTTCTGGGGCTCGCCGGCGTGGGTGATCTTATCGTTACCTGCATGTCACCTCTGTCGCGCAATTACCGCGTGGGGTATGCACTCGGTGAAGGCAAGACGCTGGAGCAGGCAGTCGAGGCGCTGGGGGAAGTGGCAGAGGGCGTAAACACACTGCATCGTGTCAAGGACAAGGCCGATCAGCTGGGCATTTACATGCCGTTGGTCGCCGGTCTTTACGAGGTGGTGTTCAATCATGCGCCAGCGGCGGCCGTAGCGAAAATGCTGATGCTGAATGAGCAGAGCAGTGATGTCGAGTTTGTACTGCCGCGCAGCTAATCGCGCATTGCGGGCAGAATGCGTGCAAACGGACGGAGGCCAGGCATGAAACTCTATATCATGCGTCACGGCGAGGCGGGCTGGGATGCGCCAACCGATGCGCAGCGCAGCCTGACGCCGACGGGCGCGGCCGCGGTACAAGCGATGCTCAAGGTCAATGCGCCCAGGCTTGACGGTGTTACATCCATCGTCTCGAGTCCCTATCTGCGGGCGCAGCAAACAGCAGCCCTTGCCGCCAAGGTGCTGCAGGTACCCACTCTGGCGCCTGCCGCTAGCTTTATTCCCGAAGCTTCTGTAACTGTGGCGCTGGGGCAGCTTGAGCAGCTGCCCTGGCAGGGTTTGTTGCTGGTGGCGCATCAGCCGTTGCTGGGGGACCTCGTAGCAACCCTGGTATCGGGAGATGCCCGCTATGCAGAACCCCTGGCGCCAGGCTCGCTTGTGATTCTCGAGCTGGACTGGCCCGCCGCAGGGCTCGCGCAGCTTGTCGAAAAGCTCAACGTCTGAGTCCTGCCGCGGGGCAGGACCGCAATCTGCAGCAGGGGCCTTGTCGCCTGCTGCAAAACTCCCAGCTGTTCCTCCTGGCCGTACTTATTGGCTCGCACCTTGCGGTACCTGTGCGGTGCTGCTCTGCAGTGAGCCTTGGTCCCTGGCGTCGAGTTCAGTCTGCTGCGTGGCCAGGTTTTTCAGATATCCGTCGATGTCCCCGGCCTTGAGGGCCAGCAGCGCCTGCTCCAGTCGCTTGTTGTGGCGATAGATGTAGAGGCCGTGCTCCAGTGCCTGCTGCGCCTTCTGATGATCACCGATATGCACATAGGCGCCGGCCAGGTCGTAGAACAGCTGGATATCGGGGGTGCGTTGCAGATATTCATTGGCCCAGGCGATAAAGCCGGCGGAGCGCTGCTTGTCATCCAGCCGGTAGCCGATCAGCAGCGACTCCTTCATCATCATGTAGGTGGCCTGACCCGAGAAATAGAGGTTATGGATAGCCGGTTCCAGAAACGCGGATTGCTGGCCCCGGCTTTTCATGTAATTGACGATGCCGGCATTGGCGACGAGGGTGTGAAGCAAAAAGGTGGCCACGCCCACCGGCAGCATCAGCAGCAAACCGGTACAGAGCCCGCGTGCAGCCTGGGACAGCTTGAGGTTGAGGCTGGCCGGGCGCAGGCTGAAGGTCAGGTAGAGCAAAAACAGCACCACAAACCAGTGTGGTGACGAGATGTAGAAGGGCAGCTCCACCTGGGTATGCAGCACGATGGGCAGCAGCATGCCCGCCAGCAGCAGGCCGCGCTCTGAGCCCAGACGTACCAGACGCCAGGCAACCGCGCCAGCACACAGCAGAATACCTGCTACCGCGACCAGACCGCCCTCGACCAGCCAGAACAGCAGTTCATTGTGCGGGTGCGAGTAGCGCGGGCCTATATCCAGATCCGGGTGCTGATCCTGAAACTCGCCGCGTTCTGCCTGCCAGACCGACTGGAAGCTGCCCAGACCATGGCCAAACAGCGGCGCATTGGCGATGGTATCCAGCGAAATTTCGTAAACCGAAAAGCGTACGTCAGCCTGGCCGCCCTGTTGCATACGTTCGATCTTGTTGAGTGCGAATGATGACCTGTTCTCGACCTTGTCCGACAGCAGAAAGCCAGAGCCCAGCAGCAGTGATATGCCCAGCGCCAGGGCGATGCGCTTGTGTCTGATCAGGAAATGCCGGCGCCCGGCGAGTGCCAGCAGCAGGCCGAGTGCGCCGCCGAGCAGGCCGACACGGGAGCCGGTGGCCAGCAGGACGCCGCTACAGAGCACCAGGCCACAGTATGGCAGGATGCGAATAAGCCAGGGTGCCTGCAGGGCGCCAGGGCGGGTGGCAAGATAGATAGCCAGCGGCAGGCCCGTGGCCAGATAACTCGCTGTCAGGTTGACCTGCTGGAAAATGGCAATGGGCTGGCTGCTGCGGGCGATCGGGACCAGGGCGCTGAAAAAAGGCAGCTGTTGCAGCTGAATCCAGCCAATCAGGGCCTGTAGCATGATGCCGCAAAATAGTAGCGCCAGAGCCAGGTCCTGATGCTGGCGCTGCAGGCGAAACTGAAACAGGGCGATAAAGAATCCAAATCCCCCCAGTACGTAACCCAGCCGCATCAGCCATTCGGACGGGTTGCCAACGCCGGTAACAAAACCGCTGATCAGCAACCCGACCGGCAGGGCGCAGAGCGCGAGACCGTAGCGCGGTGTTACCATCGAGCGCCGCTGCATCGCCAGCAGAAGTCCTGCGGCCGTGACGAACAGTGCCGCGATCCAGGTGCTGGCGTTATAGGGCAGGTAAAGACCTTCGCCACCCAGGTTTTGCTGGTAATACAGCGGCGCGGCCAGGGCCAGCAGGCTGAACAGGGCGAAAAACAGCTTTTGCGGGCGTTGCAGCGACGGGTCCCGTTCGAGCCGGAAGGTAAAGGCGGAGGTGCGCGTAGCGCCGGTGTTAAGCGACATGGGGCTTTCCTTGCTGAATGGCTAGGTGATGGTAACGCATTTCGCTATGCTGGGTGCACTGAGTAATTACAAAGGTTTAGGGATGCACAAGAGCTGGAGTTTTGATGTCAGCGGCAGGCGGATTGCGATCATGGAGTGGGGGGCGCCGGATGGGGTGCCGGTCATTGCGCTACATGGCTGGCTGGATAACGCCGCCACCTTCATGCAGCTGGCGCCGCGGATGCCAGACGTGCGCGTGATTGCCATGGATCTGGCTGGGCACGGCGAGTCGGGGCACCGGGCGGCAGGCACACCCTATTATATCTGGGACAATATCGCCGATGTGCTGGCCGTCGCAGATCAGCTGGGTCTGGAGCGTTTCAGTCTTGTGGGGCATTCCATGGGCGCCGGTATCGCCATGATGCTGGCGGCCTGTGCGCCCGAGAGGGTGGCACAGCTGTTCCTGATCGAAGGACTGGCTCCGCTGGTGTATGAGGCGCAAGAGCTGCCTGACCTCATGGCCCTGGCGCTGGCCAAGCACAAGCGCATGGAGCGCAGGACGCTTCGCCCCTACGAGACCTTTGAACAGGGGGTTGAAGCGCGGATCAATGGTCGCTGGCCGGTAAGCCCTGAAGCAGCCCACTGGCTGGTGGAGCGGGGGCTCGAGCGCTGTCACGGTGGCTGGCGCTGGCGCAGTGATCCTGCGCTGATGCTGCCGTCTGTGGTTCGCCTTACCGAAGCCCAGGTCGAAGCCTTTCTGGTACGGGTCCAGGCACCTGTCGACCTGATACTGGGAACCGAGGGGATCGATCCTGTGCGCATGCGGCGTCTGTTGCCGTTGCTGCGTGATGCAAGGCTGCATGTGCTGGCTGGTAACCATCATCTGCATCTTGAGCCGGGTGCCGCTGCAGAGATTGCTACACTGATGATCAACAGCTTGCGCGGGGCGGGCTGTCATTGAACCGAACTGTGGATTCGTTTTAAGGTGTGGGCGGCGTTGCGAGCATGCGCTGTTGCCGATGCTGCCTCGAGGTGACTGCCTGCTGCCCGGCTTTGCATCATTGCCTGGTCGATGGGCGTCATTGTCGGGCATGATTTTGTACTGCTCCCTTGCAGCCAGTCTGCAGCCGAGGGGCTTTGATGGCCGCTTTGTCCGGCCTGTGTGATTGCTTGAATGGAGTCTGACCGTGCTGAGAAATACCTGTTTGATTTTGGCCGGCTTGCTGGTGTCCTGCGCCGTGATGGCACAGTCTGATGTCGAGGGGGCTTCCGATTACGGTCTGCTCAAGCGTTTTCCGCTGTCCTGGATTGAAAGCTACCAGCAGGGGCCAACACCCGAATATCTGCTGATGCTGTCCGAGCTTAAGAAAGCCAATAACATCGTTGTGGCCGACAAGCGCAAGGCGCTGGACGGTCAGCTCACCCGCATAACCTACCGCATTCCCGATTCGCATAAGCCTGATGATGCCTTCGAACATTTCCGCACCCAGTTGACCGCTCAGGGTGCAGAGGTGCTGTTCCAGTGCAAGGGGCGCGATTGTGGCAGCAGCCATTACTGGGCCAATGACTTCTTTGGCATTTCACAGCTGTATGGACTGGACCGGACCCAGTTCTATATGGCGGCGCGCCTGGGAGAGGACTATCTGGCGCTGTACGCCGTGCAGCGGGGCAACAGGCGCGTCTATCTGCAACTCGATGTGGTGTCGGTAGCAGGTGGCAGCGAGCTGGTGCAACAGCTGAAGGTGGCGGGGTTTGCAGCCATTTCGCTTGATCCGTCAGCGCCAATGGAGGTGGTCGATCCGATTGTTCAGTTGCTGGCAGAATTCGAGCCCGGCGATGCGTTTTGGCTGGTGGTGCATCGGCAGGGGCGTCCGGTTGAGGATGCGCTGGCACAGTCAGCTGCGCTGGCTCGGCAAATCGAAACGGGCGTGCGTGGTGCCGGTTTTGACAATGTTCAGGCCTTCGGGGTTGGGCCCCTGGTGCCCAGTATTCTGAAAACGAAGGCGGGGGCGCTGGTCGTGATCCGGCCTGTGGTGCAGTGATGGAGCGCAAGGTGAGCGTTTCCCTGGCGCTGGGTAGCGGGGGCGCCCGCGGCTACGCCCATATTGGTGTGATCGAAGAGCTGATACGTCGTGGATATCATATCAAGGCCATTGCCGGGAGTTCGATGGGGGCACTGGTGGGAGGAATGTATGCCGCCGGTGCGCTGGAGTCTTACCGTGACTGGGTCAAGCGTCTCAAGCGCATTGATATACTGCGCCTGATGGATGTTACCTTCAGTCGCGGTGCCATTCGGGGCGACCGGGTGTTCGCAAAACTGCGCGAGCTGGCGGGGGATCCCGATATTGAAAGCCTGCCGCTGAGTTTTACCGCCGTGGCGACCGATTTGTCCCATCAGAAGGAGGTCTGGTTTCAGAAGGGGTCTCTTATGAGTGCGATTCGTGCTTCGGCGGCGGTACCCGGATTTTTCACGCCGGTGGTAACCGACAACCGGGTGCTGGTGGATGGCGGCGTGCTGAACCCGTTGCCGATTATTCCGACGGTTGCAGCCCATGCCGATATCATCATCGCGGTGGATCTTAACAGCAGTCGCTACCGGCTGCCGGTGGTGAATATGCCGCACAATGCCTTTCTGGACCGCACTGGTCACAGTGATGAGCCGCCGCTGCATGAGGGTGCAGCCCTGGCCAACGGTAACGCTGCCAATGGCGCAACGGAGAAGGAGCGCTTCGGGGGGCGAATGGATATCCTGCTCAGCTCGGTTGAGGCGATGCAAAGCTCACTCAGCGAGTACAAGATTGCAGGGTACCCGCCAGACCTGAATATTACGATTCCCAAGGAAGCATGCAGTTTCTACGAATTCCATCGCGCCGAGGAGATGATCGAGATTGGGCGTCAGATTGCCCGGGAGCGTTTGGCTGCGATGGAGGAGGGCAAGCTGGCGCTGACATTCGGCTGACGGGAGCGTCTTGCCTGGCACGGCTTGTGGTGGTTCAGGGCGGTGTCTGTGTTCCGATGAGGCACTATGAACGGATCAGGGACATGAATTCATTGCGCGTCGCGGGGCTGTCACGAAAAGATCCCAGCATCATGGATGTCTTCATGCTGGCGTTCTGCTTTTCAATGCCACGCATCATCATGCACATGTGCTGGGCTTCGATGACCACACCGACGCCGGCGGCATGGGTGACCTGCATGATGGCTTCGGCGATCTGCTGGGTCATGTTTTCCTGAATCTGCAGCCGGCGTGCGAACATGTCGACGATGCGTGCGATCTTGGAGAGCCCGATGACGCGGCCCTGGGGAATGTAGGCCACATGGGCCTTGCCGATAAAGGGCAGCAGGTGGTGTTCGCACATGGAATACAACTCGATGTCCTTGACCAGCACCATCTCGCTGTTGTCCGACGGGAAGAGTGCACCGTTAACCACCTCATCCAGAGTCTGGCTGTAGCCGCGGGTCAGGAATTTCATGGCTTTGGCGGCTCGGGTCGGAGTGTCTTTCAGTCCCTCGCGAGTGATGTCTTCTCCGAGTGCGGTGATGATCCTTGCGAATTCGTTTTCCATGGTTGGCCCCCGAAATCAGTCGTGACTGTCGCTGTTCTCAGCTATCAGGGTAAACCACTTTTTCCGCTCTTGCGCTTGAGCAGTACATAGAGCGCACCGGTACCGCCGTCCCTGGGCTGGGCCGAGCAGAATGCCATCACGCCCTGCAGCTGGCGCAGCCAGTCGTTCACCAAAGACTTGAGAATCGGGTAGGAGCCTGCCTGGGAGTAAGCCTTGCCGTGCACCACCAGGACAACCCGCGCCTGCGCCCGCAGGCCATCGTGAATAAAGTTGCACAGCTCTTCCCGGGCACGATCCACCGTCATGCCGTGCAGGTCGAGCCCCTGTTCCCAGGGGAGATGGCCTTTTCGCAGACGCTTCATCAGGCCGATCTGGACACCGGGTGCGGCAAACAGCAGTTCGTCACTGGATTCGACGATTTCGGCGGCTTCGCTGGACAGGCCGTCGATAACCTGGCGCGTTTCGCGGGTGGCGGCGGCGCGCTTGTAGTTCAGGCTCTGAGGATCGGCGGCGGGGCGGCCGATATCGGCGCGGTCGTGCTGGTGCCGATTCACGTCCTGCATCAGGTTTTCAAATGAAATCGCTGCGTCATCAGCGGGAAGCTTGTGGTCCGACATGGCGTCACTTCAATATTTTCATTAACATAGGCGCCTTTGGAGCACCGCTGTGGATTCTGGGTCTGAGCGCTGTGGTCGCTAACGTGCGGCACAAACTCCCCTTATTATCGGTTTTGGAATGAGCATCGATCAAGAACAGGTTGTAAATGAGCTATATACGATACGCGATTTTGTTCGCTGGAGTCTGAGCCAGTTCAGTCGCGAGCAGGTATTTTTCGGTCACGGCACGGACAATGCCTGGGATGAAGCCGTGCAACTGGTGCTCGGTGCCATCGATCTGCCCTGGGATACCAACCCTGCGATACTGGATGCCCGCCTGACCTTTGGCGAGCGCAAACGCGTGGTGGAGTTCCTGCGCCTGCGTGTTGAAGAGCGAAAGCCCTTGCCCTACGTGATCGGTGAAGCCTGGTATCTGGGCATGCCGTTCTATGTCAACGAGAACGTACTGATTCCGCGCTCCCCGATTGGCGAGCTGGTACAGGCGCGCTTTGCACCCTGGCTGCGGCCTGGGCCAGTAGGGCGGATTCTGGATCTGTGTGCCGGCAGCGGCTGCATCGGCATTGGATGTGCCGATGTCTTTGAGGAAGCCGAAGTCGATCTGGTGGATGTGTCGGTTGAAGCACTCGAAGTGGCAGCCCGCAACGTCCACCGCCATGGTCTTGAGGAGCGGGTCAATGTGATGCAGAGCGACCTGTTCAGCTCCCTGCAGGGGCGCTGCTATGATCTGATTGTCAGCAACCCGCCCTATGTCGATGCCTCTGATTACGCCTCCATGCCGGCCGAGTTCAGCCATGAGCCGGAGCTGGCACTGACCTCCGGTGAAGATGGGCTCGACATCACCCGCAATATCCTGCGACAGGCCTGCGAGTTCCTGCATGAAGATGGCTTGCTGGTGGTGGAAGTCGGAAACAGCGAAGTGCACCTGATGGAACAGTTCCCGCAGGTGCCCTTTGTTTGGGTTGAACTCGAGCATGGGAACGGCGTGTTTGCGATCACCGCTGCGGACCTGCATCAGTACCGCGATCTGTTTTGAGCCGCCTGGGCCCCCTTGGCGACAGAGCACTTTTACATTATCACCAGGCACTGCCCGGGTTGTCGGTCTCGAACCGGCAGCCGCTGCAGTGTCCGGGTTTGCTGTGACAGGAACGCATATGTCTGGAAATAGTTTCGGTAAGCTGTTCACGGTGTCCACCTTTGGCGAAAGCCACGGTCCGGCGCTGGGGTGTGTGGTGGACGGTTGTCCGCCAGGAATCGAATTGTCTGAAGCCGACCTGCAGGGCGATCTTGATCGTCGCAAGCCCGGCACCTCGCGCCATACCACCCAACGGCGTGAGCCTGATCAGGTGCGTATCCTGTCGGGCGTGTTTGAAGGCCGTACCACGGGCACGCCCATCGGCCTGTTGATTGAAAACACCGATCAGCGCTCCAAGGATTACTCCAATATTGCCGATACCTTTCGCCCGGCCCATGCGGATTACGTATACAGCCACAAATACGGCTTTCGCGACTACCGCGGTGGCGGTCGCTCCTCGGCCCGTGAAACCGCCATGCGGGTCGCGGCCGGTGGCATTGCCCGCAAGTTCCTGGCCAGCAAGGGCATCGAAGTTGCAGGCTATCTGAGCCAGCTGGGCCCCATTCGCATTGATGAAGAGCGCTTTGACTGGGCCGAAGTCGCCCGCAATCCGTTTTTCAGCCCGGATGCCGAGGCCGCGGCGCGCATGGAGGTCTATATGGATGAGCTGCGCAAGGAGGGCAATTCCATCGGTGCGCGCATTTCCGTGGTGGCGCGCAATGTGCCGGTGGGTCTTGGCGAGCCGATCTTCGATCGACTGGATGCAGACCTTGCCCACGCGCTGATGAGCATCAATGCCGTCAAGGGTGTTGAGATTGGCGATGGCTTTGCCGTGGTCGAACAGAAGGGCACCGAGCACCGTGATGAAATGACCCCAGAGGGCTTCCTGTCCAACCATGCCGGTGGCGTGCTGGGGGGGATTTCCACCGGGCAGGACATTATTGCCCATATCGCGCTCAAGCCCACTTCCAGCCTTCGTCTTCCCGGGCGCAGCATCAATGCCCGGGGAGAGCCGATTGAAGTCGTCACCAAGGGCCGGCATGAC
>JBFGZM010000071.1:0-12084 GCA_041586815.1 Marinobacterium sp.
CCTGATGATTGCCGGCGGCACCGAAAGCATGACCCGCGCGCCCTTCGTGATGCCCAAGGCCACTTCCGCCTTCTCGCGCAGCAACGAGGTGCACGACACCACCATCGGCTGGCGTTTCATCAACCCGAAAATGAAAACCGAGTACGGCGTCGATTCGATGCCGGAAACCGGTGAAAACGTCGCCGAACAGTTCGGCATCAGCCGTGCCGATCAGGACGCCTTTGCGCTGCGCTCGCAGCAGCGCGCCGCCCGCGCCCAGGCGGCCGGCATCTTTGCGCAGGAAATCGTGCCGGTGAGCATCCCGCAGCGCAAAAAGGATCCGATCCTGTTCAGCCAGGACGAGCACCCCCGCGCCGACACCACCGCCGAGGTTCTGGCCAAGCTGGGCACGCCTTTTCGCGCCAACGGCAGCGTCACCGCCGGCAACGCTTCCGGCGTGAACGACGGCGCCGCTGCGCTGATCATCGCCTCTGAAGCCGCCGTGAAAAAATACGGCCTGACACCGATCGCCAGGGTCCTTGGCGGTGCGACGGCCGGAGTCGAACCGCGTATCATGGGCTTTGGCCCGGCGCCGGCGAGCCAGAAACTGTGCCAGAAGCTGGGCATGAGCATCGAGCAGTTCGACGTGATTGAGCTGAACGAAGCCTTTGCCTCCCAGGCACTGGCGACCCTGCGCGACCTGGGGTTGCCGGACGACGCCGAGCAGGTAAACCCCAACGGCGGCGCCATCGCGCTCGGTCACCCGCTGGGTGCTTCGGGGGCGCGCATCACCGGCACGGCCGCACTGGAACTGAAACGGCGCGGCAAGCGTTATGCCCTGGCCACCATGTGCATCGGTGTCGGCCAGGGGATCGCCATCGCGCTGGAAGCGGTCTGAGCGAACAACCGGATGACTGACGACTGGAAGTCTCGTCGGTGTGCGAACAGCCGGGTAACGGACGACTGGAAGCGTCGTCGGTATGCGAACAACCGGGTAACTGACGACTGGAAGCGTCGTCGGTGTGCGAACAACCGGGTAACGGACGACTGGAAGCGTCGTCGGTATGCGGACAACCGGGTAACGGACGACTGGAAGCGTCGTCGGTATGCGAACAGGAAATCCGCGCCCACCCGGTTTTCGTTAAACTCAGGATCACCCCCCAACCCTTTTTACAGCGGCGAGAAGCAGCATGATCCAGGTATCCCCCTTCGACTCCGGCCTCCATCAGACTCTGCTGTCCGACACCGAGGCAGGCCACTGGCTGAATGACCAGGCCCAGATCAGGGCCATGCTCAAGGTCGAAGGGGAACTGGCCCAGGCCCAGGCCGAAGCCGGCCTGGTTCCCGCAGAAGCCGCCCGCGCCATTGCCGCAGCGGCGGCGTCACTCACGCCAGACCCTGTCAGCCTGGCCGCAGGCACAGCCTCTGCCGGGGTACCGGTCCCGGCGCTGGTGAAGGTGCTGAAAGACGCCCTGCCCTCTGAACAGGCTCGCTGGGTACACTTTGGTGCGACCAGCCAGGATATCGTCGATACCGCGCTGGTGCTGAACTGTGCCGAGCTGATCAGACTGATTGAAACCCGCATCAGGGCCATGACTGGCGCCCTGGCGAATCTGGCCGAGGCACACCGTGACACCCTGATTGCCGGGCGTACCCGCACCCAGCAGGCCGTGCCGATGAGTTTTGGGTTCAAGGTGGCACAGTGGCTGTCGCCACTGTTGCGCCAGCTCGAGCGCCTCGGGGAGCTCAAACCTCGCTTGCTGAAAACCCAGCTCGGCGGTGCCGTCGGCACTCTGGCCGCCATGGGCGACAAGGCCGACCTCTGCGGTCAGATCCTGGCCCGCCGCCTGAATCTGGCCTGTGGCAACAACTGGCACACCCAGCGCGACAGCCTGGTAGAACTGTCCGGCTGGCTCGGTCTGACTACCGGCACCCTGGGGAAGCTGGCCCAGGACTGGCTGCTGATGTCCCAGACAGAAAGCGGTGAAATCCGCTTCAGCAATGGTGGCGGCTCCTCCACCATGCCGCAGAAGTGCAACCCGGTGAATGCCGAGATCATGCTGGCCATGGCGCGCCACAACGCAGGCCTTGTCGGCCAGATGCACCAGGCCATGCTGCATGAACAGGAGCGCAGCGGCAGCAGCTGGGCACAGGAATGGCTGACCCTGCCACAGCAGCTGATGAGCACAGCTGTGGCCCTGAAGCATGGCCTCGATGCCATGGCCCATATCGAGATCAATCCCGCCCGCATGCTGCAAAATCTCGGCGCCTTTAACGGCGTTATCTACGCGGAAGCGGCCACCTTCGAGCTGGCCCGCAGCATGCCCCGTGACCAGGCGGCCAGCCTGCTGAAACAGGCCTGCACCGAGGCTATTGCCGGCGATGTGCACCTGTTCGACATTGTGGCCCAGCGCAGCGGCGTCAAGCTGGATGTCACCCAGATGCAGCAACGCCTGCTGAGTGATGGCGCCACCACCGCGTGGCTCGACGCCCTGCTGTCCCAGGCTCGATCAGCAACACAGCAATAGCGGACGCAAATTACCCTGTTGCCACGGAGGCACCCATGCTGGCTGTACTGTCTACCACCGCGCCGATATTTCTGCTCATCGCGCTGGGCTTTGTCGCGGTACGTACACGCCTGATGCCTGGCGACGCCATCCCCGCGCTTGGCCGGCTGGTGATGTATTTCGCCATGCCGGCGATGATCTTCAGCACCCTCACCCACATGAAGTTCGACGAGGTGATCGACTCTACCTACATGCTGGTCTATGGCCTGGGTTCGGCGCTGGCACTGACTGCGGGTATAGGCCTCAGCAAACTGCTGTTCCGCGACTCCATTGCCGCAGGCGGGGTAAAGGGCATCGGCATGGCCCTGTCCAACAGTGCTTTCTTTGGCTATCCGGTGATGCTGCAGGTATTCGATGACCCGCCCACCCATGCCTTTGCCATGGGTCTGATGATCGAGAACATGCTGATTTTTCCGCTGGCACTGGTGCTCATAGAGTACGGCATAGGGCGCCAGAATGGCGTCACCCTGGCAAGTGCCTGGAAGTCGGTGCTGCTACGAGTGATGAAGAACCCGCTGATCATCGCCATTATCGCCGGCATCATCGCCTCGGCCCTGGATCTGTCGCTACCGGTGGTGATCGATCAGAGTCTCGGGATGCTGGCCGGCGTCGCCGCGCCGGTGGCACTCTTCGTGGTGGGCGGCTCCCTGGTCAACAGCTCGCTGCGCGGCAATGTGTCGGAGATTGGCCTGGTGGTGGCGGGCAAGCTGGCGCTGCATCCGCTGATGATGGTGCTGCTGATCTGGCTGCTGCCGGATTTCGATCCACGCCTGCAGCTGGCCGCCGTGCTGATGGCCGCCATGCCGATGATGAGTATCTACCCGATCATCGGTGGCAATTACGGCTACCGTAACCTGTGCGCCAGCATACTGCTGGTGACCACAGTGGCCTCTTTCGCCACCATCACGCTGACGCTCAAGCTGCTGCTCTAGCACTTTCATCTTGCCTCGACCCATATCCGGCCACCTCGAAGTAAGGAAGCATGGGTTGTAATGGGATTGCGGGGCACGTGTTTTTGTAGCGTGCTGATGATCGAAGCGAATCGCACCGTTTACCCAAGCGAATTGTTCCGGGCGGCGTTCCGTCATGTGGCGGTACGCCGCCATGTCGGATGGTATAAGTGAAAAAAAGCTGGAGCCTTGTGTGTCCTGGATCGCACTTGCAGGCGGAAGCTCTGCTGATTTATCAAGCCCGTATTTCGCCTATCGGCGACATACTTTCTTTGCTCGTGCAAAGAAAGTATGCAAAGAAAGCACGCCACCCATCAGCCGGCCTGCGGCTGCACTGCGCGCCAGAATCATGCTCCGGACGCCGCTAAGAGGGCATCCATGCCCTCAATCGGCGGCTCGACAGTCCCTGTCTCGCCCCTTCGGGTCTGGTCGGAGCATAATCCCGGTGCTCGTCGGCTGCTGAGGGGGAACAAGAGCCGCGCTGATGTTTCTGTGGCAGAGGGCTGCTAGCGCCTTGGCGCTCAAAGCGGTAGTTCGCTGCCCTTGCGGATATGCTCGGTGAGCAGTGCCGTGGCGGCATCCAGCTGGTCGTCCAGCATCAGCGTCACCAGCTGCTGATGTTCGTCCGCCACCGCCTCACCACGAAACGGCCGCTTTTTCAGTGCCAGCACCTGGTAGCGCATGAAGAGCTCAAGAATGGAGGCGTGGTAACGGATCAGCTGCTTCGAGCCACTGTTGGCGACGATGGCCATATGGAAATCGCGATCCGCCTTTTCCCAGTCGCGCACATGGACCGATTCGTCTTCCATCATCAGTTTTTCCATGCAACCCAGGCGATAGTGGGCGCTGATCAGGGAGGATTTCCAGTCCATGCGGTTTTGGCTGTTGGCCATGGATTTCTGCAGCCCCAGAATTTCCAGCTGCACCCGCAGCTCGATCAGTTCGTCCAGGTCACTCATGGATACCGGGTTCACCCGAAAGCCCTTCTGATCCTCGAAGGCGACAAAGCCATCAGACACCAGCCGCATCAGGGTTTCGCGCAGGGTGTTTACACTGACCCCGTAGCGGGTCCGCAGCTCATTGAGTTTGAGTTTCTGGCCCGGGCCCAGATTGCCGGTTACGATGTCGTTGCGCAAACTCTCGTATGCCGTCTGACCAACCAGTTTACGGTCCACCGCAGTATTCATGTTTGTGCTCGCTAGGTGTCTGACAATTGAAGTTTCACCCAATATTACTCTAAATAAAGGCCACTTTCCCCCCACCGTATTGCTCACCTGCATCCGGCAGCAAACGCCCATAAAAAAGGCCGCGTCAGACGCGGCCGAGCTTTATCAAAAGCCACAGGGCAAACGGGATGGCCCAGCCCTGGCAAAAGACTGAGTCCGTACAGGGCGCATCTGGACACAGTTCGCCGCGCGGGCAAGCAGGCTTGTTCGCTGCTTTCCCGTCAGGCAGGTACCAGGGTTAGCCGATGAGGTCACTATGCAGATCAAAGCGCTGTTTAAAACACTGCAGCACTTTTTCGGCATCGACTCGCACGTCAGTAAAGATTTCAAAGGCATCGATGCCCTGATAAATAAACAGGTCAAAGCCCGATACGATGGCCAGGCCCTGACGGTGCGCCGCTACCAGAAACTCGGTGTCAATCGGGGTATAGACCGCATCAAAGGCCCAGCGCTGTGAACTGATAAGTTCGGCGGCTATAGGCAGACCCGGCGTCTTGTAGTGCCCTAGCGGTGTGCAGTTCACCAGACCATCGGCACGGGCAGCCACCGCTGCCAGCTCGCCGGGGGCAATGCAGGATGCCTTGAAGCCGGCAGCACTCAGAGCTCCAGCCAGGGATGCTGCACTGGCGGCATTCAGGTCCGCAATCATCACCTCGGCGGCGCCGACCTCGAACAGTCCGAAGGCCACGGCACGGCCGACACCACCGGCACCGATCAGCAGTACCCGTCCTGCCGGCTGCTCGCCAACGCGCCCCCGATAGCCGCGGATAAAACCACTGTAATCGGTATTGTGCGCCGCTGTTGCGCCGCTCAGCTTCAGCGTATTGGTGGAACCCACCAGCCGGGCTCCCTGATAAACCTCGGCCGCATGGCCAAGCGCCAGCTGCTTGTAGGGGAAAGTAACATTGGTGCCGCGGTAGCCCTGTTCCCGCAGGCTGTTTAGCGTGGCAACAAAAGCCGCTTCACTGGCGTCCGCCGGCTCATGCAGCTCATACCTCACCGGCAGGTCATGCATTTCGCCCAGCATCACATGCAGGGCTGGCGAGCGGGACTGGGCAATGGATTGCCCGATAAGACCAAGTTTCAGCATTGTTATTCTCCAGGGCAGTGCGCCAGTCACGATATCTTGCAGGGCTCGCGGATAAACAGAACGGCCACAGCCGACTGAATGTTCAGGATGAACAGATAATAGTCAACACAACCAATAATCGTCAATATATTCAATATTTATATAAGTATAGGGTATTTTTTGACAAGCCCTGAAACCCATGGCCCCTGCCTTCAGCTACTGGGCGTCACATCACATATCAAAAAAAGAATATAAAGCAGACAAAATGTCATCCTCCATATCAACCCGGGTATTCGACCTGGCAAAACCCCGGCACCACACGCGACCGTTCCGCCTAATGCTCAGGAATCAACGGGTTGAAGCTGTCGACAGGGAAAATTCACCGTCCTACGCGACAACACTAAAAAATATAGGAGATTTTTGTCTTTAACCCATCAACTTGACGGTACTCAATACTATTGCTAGCCTGCATTTCAACCTCGGGGGCCACCCCGGCAGGTCAACCGACAACAACAAGTGATCGCGGATTCGTACAGACATCCGCCTTTGGAGTAAGAAGCATGAAACTTTCAACAAGAAAAATAACACTGGGACTCGCTACCGCCGCCGCCATCTTTGCGCTGCACGGACAGGCAGCCGATATCGAACTGACCCTGGGTCATGTCGACCCTCAGGAGTGGACCACATCCAAGAAAGGCGCAGCCTCCAAGGTATTCAAGGACCTGGTTGAAGCCGAGTCCGGTGGCCGTATTGCCGTGAATGTTTACCCGGCCGGCCAGCTCGGCGGTGAAACCGACCTGCTGCAGTCCGCCCAGGAAGGTACCCTGAGCATGGCGATGGTCTCTGGCGCCTATTCCAAGCTCTGCGCCGAAGCCTCGGTGCTGGAAATTCCCTACCTGTTCCCGTCCGCCCCTGTTGCCTGGGAAGTACTGGACGGTGAATTCGGCAGAGCGCTGGGCGATCACTGCCTGCAGAAAACCGGCCTGCGCACCCTCGCTTACGGAGAAACCGGCTTTCGCAACTTCACCAACTCCAAGCGCCCGATAGCCGAGCCCAAAGACCTGGAAGGCCTGAAGATTCGTGTCATGACCACCCCGCTTTACGTGGAGATGGTCAAGTCTCTGGGCGGCGAGCCAACGCCGATCGCCTGGCCTGAAGTGCCCTCCGCCCTGGCCACCGGCGTGGTCGACGGCCAGGAAAACCCGGTCAGCGTGATCTACGGCAACAAGTTCTACGAAATGCAGAAGTACATCAGCCTGGATGGCCACGTGTACGGCACCGACTTCATCCTGATGAATGACGACTTGCTGCAAAGTCTCAGCCCGCAGGATCAGGCCATCGTCAAGCGCGCCGCCAAGGTTGCAGGCCTGGTGGGCCGCGCCATTCAGCAGGTCAACTCGGCTGAGGGCCTGGCCAAGCTGGCCGAACACGGCATGGAAATCACCGTGCCCAACGCCGAGCAGATGACCAAGTTCCAGAGCGCCGCCCAGCCCGCCGTTATCGAATGGCTTAAGGGCGAAATCGATCCGACCTGGATCACCAAGGCCCAGGATGCGGTCAAGACTGCGACTTCCAACTAGTCTTTCCTGACAAGAGCACACCAGGGGCCCTAAACCCGGATGTTGCATCAAGCTGCGGGATCATCTCGACACCTGATGCAACATCCGGGCTAAGCTGCCTGCGCTGGCTTGCCTACCTGTTTTCCGGGATCACAGCTTATGAAACACCTCTATAAGAAAGTCCTGTCCTGGCTGACAGGCAGCTCACTGTTTATCGTCTTTGCGGTGGTGCTGGTCAGCAGCATGAGCCGCTATACCTTAAATGCCCCTATTCTGTGGAGCGAGGAAGTCGCCAAATTCGCCATGATCTACGGCGCCATGTTTGGCAGCATCCTGTGCTACCTGGAAGGAATCCATATCAAGTTCAGCTTTGTCGAAGACAGCGTGCCGGCACCGGTGCGCAAACTGCTGGCCATCGCCGTCGACCTGGTATCTCTGGTGGCAGGCGCGGTACTGGCCTGGTCCGGTTACCTCTTTGTGCTCAAGCGCGGTGCGATTCTGGCCCCTGGCACCGGCTTGCCGATGTACCTGTTTCAGTCTGCCATGATCGCTGGCGGTATCGGCCTGATGCTGGCGGCGCTGATCAAGCTGTCCGAGTACCGCAGCAGCACCGCCGTCTGAGTACCCCGTACAACTGAACAAGAGCCAAGGCCTCGATCTGCCTCCGCCGACCGACGCCCAATAGAGCGAACAAGACTATGGTTGGATTTCTGACACTCTTTGTACTGCTGGCCATCGGCAGTCCCATTGCCTTTGCCATCCTGCTGGCCGTATTCGGCCATGTATCCCAGACACCGTTTTCCTTTGGCCTGGTGAGCCAGCGCATTTTTTCCGGCCTCGACTCCTTCGCCATTCTTGCCATTCCGCTGTTCGTGCTGGCTGGCGAGCTGATGAATGAAAGCGGCATTACCGGGCGCATCATCAACTTTGCCAACGCACTGGTCGGCCACATGAAGGCAGGTCTGGCGCAGGTGAACATCTGGGCCTCTGTCATTTTTGCAGGACTCTCCGGCTCCGCCGTGGCGGATACCTCGGCACTGGGTCGAATATTCATTCCCACCATGGAAAAGGAAGGCTATCCGCGGGACTTCGCCGCCGCGCTGACGGCCGCATCCTCCGTTATCGGCCCGATGATACCGCCCAGCATTCCGGTCATTATCTATGCTCTGATCACCAGCGGTGTTTCGGTGCCGGCGCTGTTCCTGGCAGGCGTTGCCCCCGGTGTGCTGCTCGCCATTGGCCTGTCTGTCTATGTGCGTTTTTTCGCCGCCCACTATGCCCCGTTGCGCGAAAAGCTGTCGGCCAGGGAACGTTTCAAGGCCTTTGTCGAGGCGCTGATTCCGCTGTTCATGCCGGTCTTTATTGTGGGCTCCATCATCACCGGTATCGTCACGCCAACGGAAGCCGCGGCCCTTGCCGCCGGTTACGCCCTGATCGCCGGAATGTTCGTACTCAAGAGCCTGCAACTGAGCCAGCTGCCGAAAATCTTCACCCGCGCCATGCGTGACTCGTCGATTATCCTGATCATTATTGCCGTGGTGGCAGCCGCCAACTGGATGCTGACCTTCTCCCGCGTACCCCAGAGCATCAGTAGCTTTGTACTGGACGAGATCTCCAGTCCCTGGGTATTCCTGATCGCGGTGAACCTGATCCTGCTGGTTGTCGGCCTGTTCCTTGAGGGCATCGCCGCCATGCTGATTCTGCTGCCGATCCTGCACCCCATCGCCATGAGCCTTGGGATTGATCCGACGCACTTTGGCATCGTGGTGATTTTCAATCTGATGATCGGCCTGGTGACACCGCCCATGGGCATCTGCCTGTTCGTGTCCAACTCCATTGCCAATGTGGGCATGGGGGCAATTTCGCGCCGCATCATGCCAATGTTCCTGGTTGAGCTGCTGGTGCTGATCATCATCACCTTTATCCCCCAGACCGTAACCTTTATCCCCCGGTTGTTTGGCTACTGATAATCACGGAGAACGGCATGAACAAGCGCATCTATGTATTGAACGGGCCCAACCTGAACCTGCTGGGCACTCGCCAGCCAGAGGTTTACGGTTCCGAAACGCTGGCCGACGTGCACAGTCGCCTGCTGGGGCGGGCGGCGGAGCTGGGATTTGAGATCGAGTTTTTTCAAAGCAACAGCGAGGGGGAAATCATCGACAAAATCCACGAAGCCCGCAGCCGGGCGCAGGGAATCATTATCAATCCGGCGGCCTACAGCCATACCTCGGTGGCGATTCTGGACGCCCTGAATACCTTCGAGGCCCCGGTGGTCGAGGTACACATTTCCAATATCCACAAGCGCGAAGCCTTTCGCCATCACTCCTTTGTCTCGGCGCGAGCCGAAGGGGTGATTGCAGGTCTGGGAACCAGAGGGTATCTGCTGGCGCTGGAATACTTCGTCGAAGCGGGCTAGGCATCAATCGCCGTTACAAAATCCAAGGCAGCAGTCTGTTCGCAGGCGTGCTGCCTTTTCACATACAGGGCCATACAGGTCCAGTCTTGTAACGCCATCGTCGCGGCCTAGCTTTCCTGCCGCCCTGTGGCGATCAGCGCGCTCTGATCGACAATCACTTCGGCCAGCGTGATCACCGTGCGGGCCATTTCCCGCGACAGGTTGATCATCAGCAAGCCGAAATCATCGGGGGCATTCAGGTGCAGGTCGTAAAACTGATCGGATGAGATATCGACCAGTGTCGTGGGAGCCGTGGCAACGCTGGTCGACCAGTGGTCATGGAGGCCGATCATGTCGACAAACCCCAACTGTTCGCCGGTGTGATAAACACGGGTCAGAGCATCCCGGTCCTGATGGTGCATGTACAATGCAAGGGACCCTTTGAGGATCACGTAGAAACCGCCAGCCTTGTCGCCTGGCCGATACAGCAGGTCTCCCTGCGCAAGATCCAGCACCTGACCCGCATTTAACAGGGATATAATGGTGCTGTCGCTCAGTGCTCCGAAGGTCGACAGCCCACGAAAATAATCGGCTCCCCACGCCTGCCAAAGGGTATCTCCGGCAATTGTTTTCATCACTGACTCTCAGGCGGGCCCGGTGGCCAGATGATCCGGGCTCAGACGATACAGGCCATAGACAAGTATAGATCCCTGGCAGCACAAGGGATGATCAGGCGCTGCCGTGCCGAACCAGGCAAATACTACGAACCGCTCTCCACCACTTGATCGATATGCTGCACGACCAGCCCGGCCAGCTGTGAACAGGAGCCGAAGTACGGCAACTGGCGCACGCTCAGTTTTGGATAGCACTGTTGTACCTGTTCGATCTGCGCGGGAATATCACGCTCCACATGCTTGCCCTGATTGAAGAACAGCGGGTACAGGTCAATGTGCGTGGTCTCCCCTGCAGCAGCAAGTTCAGTACAGGCCTCCTCCAGGCCTGGTGTGGCCAGCTCCAGAAAAATGGCCCGCACCTCCTGATACCCTTCAAGCGTCTGTGCAACCTGGCTCACCAGGGCACGAAACTCATCATTGGCCGCTTCCCGGCGGCTGCCGTGGGCCATGATCAAGAGAATTTTGCGGTTCATAGTCTGACAGTCCTTCAATCCGCCCGTACCCGACCCGGCTGACCATTGTCACCGGGCGCGCCGAAGGCGCTTAACGCAGGAACTCGGCGCGGGTTGATGCATTGCTTTTGAAAATTCCGCCCAGTGCTGTGGTTTCGGTCTGGGAATTGGCATCCATCACACCGCGGGACTTCACGCAGTAATGCACCGCATTGATGCTGACGGCGACGTTATCGGTGCCCAGCAGCGTCTGCAACGCCACCAGGATCTGCTTGGTCAGGCGTTCCTGGACTTGCGGGCGCTGGGCAAAAAAGCGCACGATACGGTTGATCTTGGACAGACCTATAATGGTCCGGTCCGGCAGGTAGGCAACCCTGGCCACACCGTCGATGGTGACAAAGTGATGCTCGCAGGTACTGATAACGCTGATATCACGCACCTTGACCATTTCATCGACACTCATCTTGTTTTCGATCAGCGCCATCTTGGGGAAGTTGGTATAGTCGAGCCCGCCGAAGATTTCGTTAACATACATTTTGGCGATACGGTGCGGTGTTTCCGCCAGGCTGTCATCGGCCAGATCCAGCCCCAGCGTACCGACCACTTCAGTCATCAGCCCCTTGATGCGCTCGTATTTCTGTTCATTGCTCATGCCATTGTCCTGCAACGGGGTTTCCAGACCCTTTGCAATCAGCACTTCGCGAACAATCTTCGCTTCGTTGGATATCATTTTTCCACCCTGGGTTTCACGGGAATACGGGATCGCGACAATTTGGATCTCCGTACCTGCTGCATTCTTTAGTTAGCCAGAGCAGGTTTCGCAAGACGCCCGATCTGATTCCGTATCCAGAACCACAACAGGATTCTGTCTTCCATTAGTAACGCGATATTAACAATCGACAGGCCAGCTGAATACTCCATATCAGAAAACCGGAGCAGATTGCTCCGATCCGGTTTTCAGTCCACTGTCCTCTGGGCACTACAGAGAGGCGGGGAAGGCACTGCACCACTATTTGGCCCAGCACCCGAGGTGGCAGCACCTACCGTACAAAGATGCAGGATTCATGACGCCGTCAGGACGGAAACGCAAATGGCGTACTGTCCGGCATACCGGCGGACGGCCAGCGCGGAACTTGAGAGGATCGTATTGCGCTGGATGCAGAAGTGCACGGTAGCGGAATCGATACCTGCGAATACGGCGCCCAGATCG
>JBFGZM010000072.1:0-12025 GCA_041586815.1 Marinobacterium sp.
ATGCACGCCCTGAACGAAGTCGATCGGGTGGTAGTAGGAGATGAATTGCAGCGCGTCTGCGACGCTGCTGATGAAATCGTCTTGGCGAATCACGCTCATTGAGACTCTCCGTCTGGCTCAGGGTCATTGGTTTGCAGCTCTGTACAAGGGCGAATCCCTTACGGCTGCTTAGGCTCACGGGGGCTCACCCCGGGCTGGCTTTATCGTATCGCGGCAGGATTATACACCAATTCGAACCTCAGGCATTGACGCCCTTGGTCGCAGTCCCGGGCGGGACAGAATGGCAGAGCGGTGCGTAACGAATGCAGACTGCGAATGCCAGGCCCGGGCGCCGCCGGCCCCCTGTCGCCGGGTTCAGGCTGAACGCACCCGTGGCAGCGCGTACTGCAGCGGAACTTCGAACAGGGGCGTGTACAGAGAGCCGCGCTCACCGACTTTGCTGAGGTAAAGCACCACGGAGGACGCCGGGCTTTGCAGATCGAGTTCGGGCCAGTGGACCGGAGGCTCAAAGCTGTTGGTCGCCGGCAGACGCCCCAGGGTTACATGGGGCTTGAAGTCCGCATCGTCACAGGGAATACCGGCAGCAGTTGCCACCTGTACCACCTGCTCATGCAGCGCCTGCAGCTCGCCACTGCTCTGCGTGAGCGCAGCCACCAGCGCCAGAGAGTCACTGACGGGGTAATAGTCCACGGCATCGAGCCGCACATGGAAGGGATCAACCTGGGCCAGCTGTTCGCGGGTCAGGCGCTCGAGGGTTTCGACCTGGGAAATCCTGATGTCGCCCAGAAAACAGAGCGTCAGGTGATAACTTTCGGAGTCGACCCAGTTCACTTCCATGTTGCGGTCGTAACCACACAGGGTATCAGCATGATCAGACAGACGACGCACCGTCTGATCGTTCAATTTGAGTGCAAAAAATGCACGAATATTAGTCACTAGAAACAGGAAACCTTGTGGATAGACGGATCATTCTGCCTTGCCGGCGCCAGCGGCGCAATGCCTGATTCAGCATTTGTACAGCGATGCCGCCAGACCCCGCCGTCCCGCTGCATCGAGGTCCGGCTTACTGCAAGCGCAGCTGCAGATCATTGAGTTGCTGGCGCAGTTGCAGCAGTTGCTGGTTCAACTGGCGGCGGCTGCCGTCAATCGCCTGGATGGCCTGCTCGTTGACCCGCACCCGCCGTGCCATATCCGCATTACCGGCAGAGGCCTGCAGTGTTGCGACCTTTTCGCTCAGTGCGCGCAGCGCCTGCTGCTGGGCCACAACCTTTTCGGACTGCACCTCTTCGCTGATTCTCACCTGGGTATCCAGCGTCGCCAGCGAACGCTTGACCTCCTGAACCGTCTTGTCCAGATCACCCTTGAGGCTGGCCTGGCCTTTTTCCAGACCCGACAACGCCGCCAGCTGCTTGCTGATCTCGGTCCGGGCCTTTTCACCGGCAAGCTGAGCCGTATGCAGCGCCTTGACCTCGCCAGCCTTCGCGTCCAGATCTGCGCGTTGTGCCTGCAGCCGCTCATCCAGCTGGCTGAGCTGAGCGGCCTGGGCATTCAGCAACCTGCCCTGTTGCGCCAGTGTATCGGCCTGGCTGGCCAGCAGCGTTTCCTGGGCTTCGAGCTTGGGTTTGTTGCTCTGGTAGGCGATGGTCCAGAGCTTGGCGATTTCGGAATCGAAATGCTGGTATTTTTCGGTTGCGGTCTTGCCCTGCTGCTCGAGTCGACCGGCGAGCGTCTGGCCCGACTGGCTGGCGCTGTCGCTGGTCACTTCCAGCAGCTGCTCCAGATCCGTCAGGCGCTGCGTTGCCTCAGCCTGCTGCGCCAGGCTGGCATCCAGCTGCTGCTGCAAGCCATAGCCCCAGTAACCGAGCCCACTGGAAGCCCCCGTGAGCAGCACCAGCACCAGACTGTGCAGCAGATTGCCGCCCCTGGTTGGCGGCTGAGGGGCCGGACGCTTCTGCGGCGCATCCGCAGCACGACCCGCTCCCGAGGCAGCGACCTGACGGTCACCTTCCTGGGCCGGCCCCAGGTCCGGTATATCAAATTCCTGCGAACGACTCATAGTCGCGGTTCAACCTGTTCAGCGGACAAAGAAGGCCACCCTAGCAGCTTTGTTGCCACCACAAAAGCTCGCAGCCGCCGGTTAAAGATTGTAGATAAACACCACCAGCACCGCCGCCGGACTGAGAAAACGCAGCACGAAACGAAACAGGCCAAACACCGCGCCCTGCCCCAGCCCAATGCCATCGCGCAGTGTTTCAGCTTTCATGGCCCAGCCGGCGTAGAGCGCAATCGCCAGGCCACCCAGCGGCAGTGCCAGGTTCGATACCAGGAAGTCGAACAGATCGAACAGGGTCTTGCCGTCAAACCGGGCCATGAAGTCCAGCGGGTGGAAGTCGGCCCAGACGTTAAAGGACAACACGGTACAGACGCCGAGCAACCAGATCATGGCACCGGAGAGCAGCGCTCCGAGCTTGCGGCCTATCCCCTTGTCTTCCAGCCACTCCACTACCGGCTCGATCATGGAGATGGCCGAGGTGACGGCAGCCACCAGCAGAAGCACAAAGAACAGGGTGCCAAAGAGCACACCGCCGGTCATCTGGCCAAAGGCCAGCGGCAGGGTAACGAAAATCAGACCAGGACCCGCCCCCGGCTCAAGACCGTTGGCGAACACCAGTGGAAAGATCGCAAGACCTGCCAGCAGCGCCACCAGCGTATCCAGCACACCGATAGTCACCACGGTACGGGCGATATTCACCTGCCTGGGCAGATAGGAGCCATAGGCCATCATCACGCAGATACCGGTACTCAGGGTGAAGAAGGCATGTCCCAGGGCAGTGAGGACACCTTCGGTGGTCAGTTTGCTGAAGTCCGGTGTAAACAGAAAATCCAGCGCCTGATCAAAATTGCCCCGCACCGCCGCATAGCCCACCAGCACCAGCAACAGCACGAACAGCAGCGGCATCAGCAGCTTGATGCTGCGCTCCATGCCTGCCCGTACGCCGGAGCCTGCAATCGCCACCACCAGCAACATGAAAAGGCTGTGCCACAGCAGCAACGCCGCGGGGTCTTCCAGCAGCTGCCCGAAGAGACCGCCAATGCTTGCAGCATCGGCGCCACTGAAGGTGCCCTCTGCAGCCAGGCCCACGTAAGCCAGCGACCAGCCACCCACCACGGAATAGAACGACAGCAGCACAAAGGCCGCAACAAACCCCACCCAGGCCATCCAGCCCCAGCGCGCCGAGACACCATCACGCCGGGCCAGCTGTGCCATCCCCTGAATCGGGCTGCAGCCACTGCGCCGCCCAAGCAGTATTTCGGCAGCCAGGATAGGCAAACCGACAACAAAGATGCACAGCAGATACACCAGTACAAAGGCGCCGCCGCCGTTTTCACCGGTGATATAGGGGAACTTCCAGATATTGCCCAGGCCGACGGCAGAACCGGTGGCGGCAAGAATAAAGGCCAGCCGCGAAGACCACTGCGGATGTGCGACGGTGCCTGCGCTGTCGGTGCTGCTGGCGTGGGCCGATTCGGCTCGGGACATCAAACTTTTCCTCACTCTGCAACGCACCTGGCAGGATAACGCAGGGGCGCCGGGCGCCAGCCGATCGGCTGGCGCCGTTTGAATTGTGCTCGGGACATCGGCAGCCACGATGATTCAACATCGCAGCCCGCCCCCAAAACGGATACGGCGGGCTTGTGGCCTCGATCCGTAAAATTTCGCGCGCAAGAATACCATAAATTGCCGCAGGCGCAGCGCGGCCTCAACCGCTACTCACCTGCTTGCGAATCTGTTTCTTGTCGAGCTTGCCGACACTGGTTTTTGGGATCGCATCGACGATACGAATATCATCCGGTACCGCCCACTTGCTGATCTGCCCCGCACTCACAAATTGCATCAGGTGCTGCTGCAAAGCACCCGGTTCCAGCTGTACCTGGAGCGCCAGCACCACCAGCGCCAGTGGGCGCTCACCCCAGCGGGCATCCGGCACCCCCACCACCGCCACCTCGGCCACAGCGGGATGCTGACTGAGCAGGTTTTCAATCTGCAGCGACGACACCCACTCCCCGCCGCTTTTGATCACGTCCTTGATACGGTCTCGAATCTGAATCATGCCGCCCGGCGTGATGCTGGCCACATCGCCGGTGTGCATCCAGCCCCCCTGCCACAGCTGCGCGCCTTGCTGCGCATCCTGGTAATACCCCTGGGTGAGCCAGGGCGCCCGCACCACGATTTCACCCACGCTCACGCCATCCTCGGGTACCGGCTGCCCGGCATCATCGACCAGGTGAAGATCCACCAGCCCCACAGGCACCCCCGCTGCCATGCGGGCCTCCAGCTGCTGCTCCAGCGGCCGCTCATGCTGTTCAGGCGTCATGAATGAGGCACTCAAAAGCGGGCAGCTCTCGGACAGCCCGTAACCGGTAAAAAACTCGATACCCTGCGCGGCCATCTGGCGTACCAGGCTTTCGGTGGGTGCGGCGCCGCCGGTCAGCAGTTTCCAGCCGGACAAATCGGTTTTGGCCGCCTCGTCACAATTGAGCAGCATCTGCAGCACCGAAGGCACACCGTGGGAAAAGGTAACACCCTCCTCCCGGAACAGGCGCACCAGCCGGTCGGGATCATAGCGCCCCGGATACACCTGCTTCACCCCCAGCGCCGTCGCCGCGTAAGGCACCCCCCAGGCATGCACATGGAACATGGGGGTCATGGGCATGTAAACATCCTCGGAGCGCAGCAGCGCAAACCCCTCGTAGGCCGACAGGGTTGTGGTCATGTTCAGGGTATGAAGCACCAGCTGGCGGTGACTGAAACAGACTCCCTTGGGGTCGCCTGTGGTACCGGTGGTGTAAAAGGTGGTGGCAATGGAATTTTCATCAAAATCGGGAAAATCGTACTTTGCCTCGGCGCCGGCCAGCAGCGCCTCGTATTCCCCCAGTGACGCCAGGGTCGAGGGGCCCGCCCGAGCACCCTCGGTGAGCTGGATATAGCCACGCACTTTGGGCAGGCTCGAAGCCAGTGCCTCAATCAGCGGCAGAAAATCATCATGCACCAGCACCAGGTTGTCGCCGGCATGCTTCATGGTATACCCCACCTGCTCCGGACTCAGGCGTACATTCACATGGTGCAGCACCGCACCGATCATCGGTACCGCGAAATAGGCCTCCAGATACCGATGGCTGTCCCAGTCCATCATTGCGACCGTATCGCCCTCGCCGATGCCCGCCGACCGCAGCACATTGGCCAGTTTGCAAATACGCGCGTTCAGCTCCAGATAACTGAATCGCTGCCTGCCATGGACAATTTCCCGCTCTGGCGCATAGCGCCTGCCGGACAGCAACAGCCGCTTGATTAGCAGCGGATACGGATAGGCTCCCTCACAGGGCTCGATGATTCTTGTCGGCATGACTCACTCCCGGAGTATCGGCAAATGACCACTTCAGTATGGAAGCCAGAACTCCAGACGCCAGCAACACCCATAGCGTACCGCGGCGGGACTCGAGGCTGTCGTGCCCTGCTACTCAGCTGGCCGGGCCGGCATAGTGATCTGACAACCACCGCCGTTCGTATCCATCGCGGCTACAGTTTTCGCCATGACATGTGTCATCTAGCCGTGCCAGACCCACGCAAAGGTCTGGTCGAAAAAATATTCCTCGTGCCCTCTGGCGGATAGCCCCGACGCAATGTTATTGATGTGAGCGGAACCCGGTTGCACGGCGACAGCGTCCAGCCCCAGCCGGGCCGGCAGCACAACAGGTTGTTGTCAGTGATGACTATACTGACTTCGGTAGTCATGATGTAAGTAACAGGATCACGTGAATGGGGGCGTCTTTGCACTCCGAGGTATCTGGGACGGACAATGCCAAAAAGGGAGTTCGTCTTGCGGCATTGACTCAGCGCAAGCCGCATCGCTGGCGCTCCATACTGCTCTTCTGGGTCTCCCCGGCGGTCACCATTGCCGCAATTGCCGGCCTGCTGGCCACCCACGAAATCCGTACCGCCGAGTTGCAGTCCAGGGAGCTCAGCCGCTACGCCCAGACCCTGCAATACACGCTGCAGCCTGGCCCCAGCGACGCCATTCTGTACCCCCAACACGGCCCCTTTGACCTGCGCATGGGGTACGCCCGCCTGCCCGAACTGCTTGCGCGAGCCAAGGGGCAAAATTTTGAAATTCTGCAACAGACACGCTTTTCAGAGCCTCTGCTCAACTATGGCCAGCGCGGGCTACCGCTGCCTTACCCGGAAAAAACCCAGGCGGGCCTGGCCATTTACGACTGTCGCAAGGAGCCGCTGTACAACTTTGCCTACCCCCAGCAGCACTACAGCACTTTCTCTGTCATCCCCCCGCTGGTGGTACAAAGCCTGCTGTTTATCGAGAACCGCGACCTGCTGGACCCGGCACAGCCGCGTGCAAACCCGGCCGTCGACTGGCCCCGCTTCGTGAAAGCGGCGCTGTCGCAACTGGGCAAGCGACTGGACCTTGCCAGCGATACGGCGGGGGGCAGCACCCTGGCCACCCAGCTGGAAAAATACCGCCACTCCCCCCGGGGTCTGACCGATTCTCCCAATGAAAAGCTGCGGCAGATGTTTTCCGCCAGTGTGCGCGCCTACCAGCAGGGCCCCGACACCCTGGAATGGCGCCAGCGCATCGTGCGCGACTACCTTAATACGGTACCGCTGGCCGCCGCCCCCGGTCATGGCGAAGTGCATGGCCTGGCTGCTGGCCTGAAGGTGTGGTTCAACGCCGATTTCGACCGGTTCAATGCGCTGCTCGGCACCGCCAGCAGCACCGATCCCGCTGATGCCCAGACGCTGGCGGCGCGGGGACAGGCACTGCGCCAGGTCCTGTCCCTGCTGATTGCCCAGCGCAGGCCTTCCCATTACCTCAACCGGGGGCGGGAGGATCTGTCCGGCCTGGTCGACAGCCACGTGCGCCTGCTGGCCCGCGCCGAGCTGATAGACGATGGGCTGCAACGGGCGGCACTGGAGAGCAAGGTGGAGTTTCGCGACTGGATCAATACACCTATTCAACACCAGATCGACAGCACCAAGGGCATCAACGTCGCACGCAGTCGTCTGTCGAGCCTGCTTGGGTTGCCGCTATATGACCTCGACCGGCTTGACCTGGTGGCAGGCAGCACCCTGGCCGGGCCGCTGCAGCGCGAGGTCAGCCAGTACCTGCGCCACCTGGCCGATCCTGCCTTTGCCACCGAAATCGGCCTGCTGGGAGAGCGCCTGCTGTCTGCCAGCAACACCGATCAGGTACGCTACAGCTTTACCCTGTTCGAGCGCAGCCCGAACGGCAACCGGGTACGGGTACAGACCGACAACACCGACCAGCCGTTTGATATCAACGAGGGCAGCAAGCTGGAGCTGGGTTCCACCGCCAAACTGCGGGTGCTGGCCCACTACCTGGGCGTTATCGCCGAACTGCATCAGCGCTTTGCCGGCCTTAGCCGGGCCGAGCTGCTGGCGGTAGAGGTTGCGGATACGGACTACATCACGCGCTGGGTTCAGGACTACCTGGCCCGGGGGCACGACCCCGAGCTTGAGGCCATGCTCAATGCCGCGATGGAGCGGCGCTACTCCGCCAGCCCCTACGAGCGCTTTTTCACCGGCGGCGGCCTGCATACCTTCAGCAACTTTCGCCGCGAGGACAACGGGCGCCAGGCGACGGTGCGCGAAGCGGTGCAGGAATCCCTCAACCTGCCCTTTGTACGCCTGCTGCGCGACCTGGTGCGCTACAGCATCTACCAGGCACCCGGCAATACCGGTGAGCTGCTGAAAGACGACAAGGACCCGCGTCGCGAGGACTACCTGCGCCGCTTTGCCGACAAGGAAGGCCGCGTGTTTCTGCTCCGTTTCTGGCGCAAGTACCGCAACAAGACCCCGGATGAACAGCTGGATATCTTCCTCGACGGCCTGCGCCAGACCCCGGTACGCCTGGCCGCCGTGCACCGTTACCTGAAGCCCGACTCCAGCCAGGCGCAGTTCGACAGCTTTTTGCGCGAGCGCCTGCCCGGCGAAAACCTGACCGAAAAGGAGCTCACTGGCCTGTATGAAAAATACGGCCCCGGTGCCTTCAACCTCACGGACCAGGGCTATATTGCCCGCGTGCATCCGCTGGAACTCTGGCTGCTGCGCTACCGCCTGGAGCACTCCATTGCCACCTTCGCGGATGCCGTCAATGCCAGCGAAACCCAGCGCCAGGACGTGTACCGCTGGCTCTTCCGAACCCGCCACAAAAGCGCCCGGGACAGCCGTATCCGCACCATGCTGGAGGTCGAAGCCTTCCTTGATATCCATGAACGCTGGCAGCGCCTGGGCTACCCGTTCGCACACCTGGTGCCCTCGCTGGCCACGGCGCTCGGCAGTTCCGGCGACCGCCCGGCCGCCCTGGCGGAACTCATGGGCATCATCATGAACGACGGCGTGCGCCTGCCCAGCCTGCGTATCGAGCAGCTGGACTTTGCCACCGACACGCCCTACGAAACCCGTCTCGGGCATCGCGCCAGCAGCGGGGTGCGGGTGATGCAGCCGGAAGTCGCGCAGGTGCTGCGCAACGCCCTCAACTCCGTGGTTGAAGGCGGTACGGCGCGCCGCCTGCAGGGTTCCTTCACTGATATCCAGGGCGAACTGCTGCCCCTTGGTGGCAAAACCGGTACCGGTGACAATCGTATCGAACAGGTAGGCCGTGGTGGCCAGGTGATCAACTCCCGCGTGCTGAACCGTACCGCCACCTTTGTGTTCTACCTGGGCCCGAACCACTTCGGCACCCTCACCGCCTTCGTGCCGGGCAGTGACGCCAAGGACTTCAAGTTCACCTCGGCCCTGCCGGTGCAGGTACTCAAGGGCATGGCGCCGATCCTGCAACCCTACCTGCAGCCCGGCAGCCAGTGCGGAGCGCCACTGCCGCTGCAGACGACGTCGTCCTGAGGCACCGACCCACATCGCATCCAAGCCAATGCAGCGCAAGGAATCAGGGATTGCCAGCGAAAGAGAGGGTACTGGATTGTCATCGAGCTCAGCTGGAAAAAGGGGGCAACTTAATAACCTGCTCTGGGCCAACTCAAGCCGGAATTCACCACCCATTGGGATATCGGTCACACCTGGCTGATCATGAAACACAGTGCAGTACTCACAGGGCGCCATGTATCGCCGGTGTGCAAACGTTAACCCAGGCTATTATTGCACGGCACCATGCCGTGACCTGGCATTGAGGGAATTGCTATATGAGTGATACCAAAGACCCGGATAAATCACCGGCAACGGCAGCAGAAAAACACTTTGAGTACTTTCTCTGGAGCTCACGACTGCTGGTGATGCTGGCGGTTGTGCCCAGCCTGGCAGGTGCAACGGTGCTGTTTTTGATCGGTACTGCCGACGTTATCGGCGTCATCATTGATGCAGTTACCTATTACTTCGCCGACGGTGCTGGCGACATCCATGACACCGTAATCCCGAAAATCATCATCGCTGTGGATATCTATCTTATCGCGATCGTCCTGCTGATTTTTGGTGCTGGCGTGTATCGCTTATTCGTTTCACCGATCGACCAGGCGGAAACCCATACCCCCGAGCACCCTTTCAATGTCCATTCGTTCGACCAGCTGAAGGACAAGATCGCCCGTGTCGTGATTCTGGCGGTCATCATTGAATTCTTCCGCGCCGTGGTCGACATAAAATTTCAGACACCCCTGGATGCCATTTACCTTGCCCTGGCCATACTGGCACTCGCAGGAGGCTTGTATTTGATGAGCCATGCACATCGAAAAGATACGGAGTGACCGGGATTCGAAGCCAGGGCAGGGCCAGAACCAGCAGCCCTGCGTGAATCGCGGCAACAGGGAGCTTGACTCGCACTGGCATCAGAGCCTGAAACAGTACAATATCAACCTATTCGGATTTAAACGCGGGCGAATACTGCAAACAGCCTGGTATTCTCGTTTTCAACGGAGGAGAATGACTGTGAATTCAAGCATATCCATTCAGTCTTCGGCCGTTTTTCGCGAAATGTTAGTCTGCGCCCAAACGCACATGCGCCGCATCAAAGATCAGGCTCGTGACACAGGACTTCATGGGAAATGTTACTGACATGCAAGATAAAAAATTATCCATATTTGAACGCTATTTAACCATCTGGGTTCTTCTTTGCATTACTGCAGGTATTGTTCTTGGAAAAGTCGCCCCTGGTGTAGCGACCACACTGAATGACTTTTCCATATATCAAGTATCAGTCCCTATAGCTGTGTGTTTGTTTTTTATGATGTACCCCATCATGGTTAAGATAGACTTCGCACAGGTACTGAAATCTGCGAAAACACCCAAACCAGTAATGTTGACGCTTTTTATAAACTGGGGCATCAAGCCTTTTAGCATGTTCGCGATATCATATTTTTTCCTGGGGTATTTATTCCGGGACTTATTGCCCGGGACGGAAGTACTGACCAATGGAGAAGAGGTCGAGTTGTGGCGCAGCTATATCGCCGGGACTATTTTGCTTGGCATTGCGCCCTGTACAGCCATGGTATTGATGTGGGGGCACTTGTCAAAAGGTAATGACGGGCTAACATTGGTTATGGTGGCAATCAACTCATTAATGATGCTTTTTCTCTATGGGCCATTGGGAGGCTTGCTGTTAAACGTAAATTCCATGCCCGTCCCCTGGCAAACCATGGTGCTTTCGGTTTCGATTTATGTTGCGTTACCATTGACTGCCGGATATTTTTCAAGAAAACTAATTTTAAGGCATAAAGGAGAAGCCTGGTTTAATGAAAAGTTTCTGCATTGGCTAACACCGGTCAGCATAGCGGCTTTGCTACTGACATTGATTCTTCTATTTTCATTTAAAGGCGATGTTATTATCAGCAATCCGTTAACCATACTATGGATTGCAATTCCCCTGCTGATACAAACGCTCTTCATTTTTTCACTCGGGTATTTTTTATTGTCAAAATGGTTAAAACTTTCCTACTGTGATGCCGCACCCGTATCCTTGATAGGCGCATCAAACCATTTTGAGGTAGCTATCGCGACAGCAATCATCCTTTTCGGTTTGTCTTCAGGAGCGGCGCTAGCGACAGTTGTCGGAGTATTAATCGAAGTTCCCTTGATGCTTATGCTGGTTTCCTTGTGCAAAAGAACCCGTTACATGTTTGAAAGACAAATATAAACAAGCTTGACGAAAGCCTCCTGCCTGAAGGTGCAGGGTCAGGTTAGGCTTTTCCTTTTTTCGATCAGGCCCCTCAGGGGCGAGGCATGGATGCCGAGCTGTCGCTGCGGTACAGGGACCGTGCCGCAATCTGCCTTGACAGCATGGCGCCCGGAAAATGGTTCCAGCGCGCAGTGGAAAGGCTTCCTTGTGGCAGAGAGCGGGCGAGCTTTCTATTGCGCTCTTGTTTGATAAACAGTTATTCGCCCGTGCAGAGAAAAGTAAGTCGCCGAAAGGCGAAACCCGAGCTTCACGGTACCTGTAGCACTTCAATAGCTGAACAGTCCCGAAGAACGCGGAGCATGTCTGGTGTTGGGTTTCGGCCCTTCGGGCCTCAACCCTACTCGCTTGTCCAACCTCTGCTGCCCCCTCAACTCTCCAACCGCTGCTCCACCGCTTCCAGCACCTGCTGGAACGGCTGAGTGGCGAGGCTTCCGTAGCCGCTGTGCTTGCGCAGCCGGAAGGTCGCGGGGCTCGACAGGCCACAGAGGAAACGGGCGAGCTGGCGCGGATGACGCAAGGCATCCTGCCCTTCTGCAACCAGGGCATCAATGCTCCGTTGCTGCACCGCAGACAGTTCTGTATCGGCCAGGGCTGGCAGGCTGCGGGCACCAGAACCCAGGCAGCTGCTGCACTGGCCGCAGGGCTCCGTGAGGTTATCGCCGAAGTAGCCGCACAGCTGGGCCGGCAGGCAACGGGTATCGGCGGCATAGTCCAGTACCTGCTGCAGGCGGGACAGGCTTTGGGTTTCGCGTCGCGTGAAGAGCTGACCGAGGCGGGCGCAGAGTTCGGTGAGATCCGGCGCCTGCAGCCTG
>JBFGZM010000073.1:0-11925 GCA_041586815.1 Marinobacterium sp.
CCTGGTGCAGACCATGCAGCAGTTTGGTGTTGATACCAGCCAGTTTCTGCAGACCGCCGATGCCATGACTGCACTGGCGTTTGTAAGCCTCGATGCCGATGGCGAGCGCAGCTTTGCATTTTACCGCGATGGCAGTGCCGACCTGCTCTACCGGGCCGAGCAGTGCCCCGAAGATTTCCTGAAAGGAGCGGTGTTTCACAGTTGTTCCAACACCCTGACCGAGGCCGCGATTCGCGAGCAGCACCTGACGCTGATGACCCGTGCCCGTGCGGGAGGCTCAATCGTCAGCTTTGATGTGAATTACCGTCACAACCTCTGGGCTGAGGGTGTCGATGCCCGGGAGCCGATCTGGCAGGCAATGCTGGCATCGGATCTGGTGAAAATCAGCCGTGAGGAGCTCGAAGCCCTCTACGGCAAGGATCCAGCCCTGGTTGGCAAGCTTCTGGAAGGCGGCGTCGAGCTGCTGCTGATTACCGATGGTGGCGAGCCGCTGGAGGCGCACTGGTCCGGTGGTTCTCTGCGCCTGGTGCCGCCCGTTACCAAGGTACTGGACAGCACTGCAGCCGGCGACTCTTTCGTGTCGGGTCTGCTGTATCAGCTGTCGGTACAGTCTGTCAGCCACGATGCCTTTGGTGCCTGGGTGCGTGATGAAGCAAAACTGACCGCAGCACTGGAGTTTGCCAGCCGTTGTGGTGCCCTGACGGTCTCGCGCTATGGTGCTTTCGAGGCGCTGCCAATGGGGGCGGAGCTCGGCCTCTGAGGCGCGCTCGTCCGCTATCAGATCCAGCGTTGATATGGTGAAACGGCAGGGGTTATCCCTGCCGTTTTTTATTGTGTGCAGGATATGCGGTATGGCGCGGGCCCAGGCCCAGGGGCGCGCAGAAGCGACGATGTCACAGTCACTTTTGATCCGGGAGTGCATGGGTCCACAGAAACCGGGTTTTAGACGTTGAGTAGTCCGTCAAGGATCAGACACTGGCGGTCTTTGCGTCCGGGTTTCGCTTGCGATTGGAGAGTGCGGCGGTGATGACGTCGTCCGGCTGCGGGCGACTGAACAGAAAGCCCTGGGCTTCGGTACAGCCAGCCTTGCGCAAATAATTGGCCTGGGCCTGATGCTCAACTCCCTGGGCGCAGACTTTTACGCCCAAACTTTTTCCAAGGGCGATGATCGCACCGGATACCGTCTGGCTGTCTGCGTTAGCGGGCAGCGTGTCGACAAAGGGGTGATGCAGTTTGAAGCGTGTCAGGTGCATGCGGTTCAGGCAGGAGAGGGAGGAGTGACCGCTGCCAAAGTTATCGACGGTCAGCTCGAATCCTGTCGCAGCCAGCCTTTCAAGCAGCTCGATGGCGTGCTTTGTCTGTAGCAGGCTGCTTTCACTCACTTCGATTTCAAACCAGTGTGCCTGGCAGTCGTGTTTTTTAAGCCTGTCCTCAAGCCAGTCGATCTGTTTGCTGCTGATCTGGCGCGCCGTAAGGTTGAGGGCAACGACACCAGGGTCATAGCCCTGGTGTCGCCATTGGCGCACCTGTTTCATGACCTTGTCGATAATGCAGTTGCCGATGCCGATAATCAGTTCGCCGCCTTCTGCGGCGGGCACAAATTGTGCAGCCTCGACAATGCCATGTGTCGGGTGTTGCCAGCGTGCCAGCGCTTCCATGCCAATGGGAGTGAGGTCGGCAAGAGCGAAACGGGTCTGGTAGAACACGCGAAACTCGTCGTTTGCAATCGCCTGGCGCAATTCGGTTGCCAGGGACAGGTGAGCAATGGCACGGTGTGTGAGCTGGGGTGAATAGAATCGGAATACGTTTTTGCCATCTTCCTTGGCGCGGTACATGGCTGCATCGGCATTTCTGATCAGGCTTTCGGTGTTTTCCCCGTCCTGGGGGTACAGGCTGATGCCGATACTGGTGGTCAGTGTCAGCGGCTGGTTGTCCAGGGAGTAAGGAAGCCTGACGTTGTCGATGAGTTTCTGGGCCAGCATGGCGGCGTCGTCGGTCTGCAGTAGCGGCGACATGATGACGGTGAATTCATCGCCCCCGAGGCGTGCCAGGGTGTCGCTGGCGCGCACGCAGCTACCGAGGCGGCGGCTCATTTCCTGCAGCACCTGATCGCCTGCCTGGTGGCCCAGGTTGTCATTGATTTCCTTGAACCGGTCCAGGTCGATAAACAGCAGTGCAAAGGATTTCTGATCGCGTTCGGCCTGTCGGCGCACCTGCTCGAGGCGATCCCTGAACAGGGTGCGGTTGGGCAGACCGGTAAGCTGATCGTGGTGTGCCAGCTGGTGCAGGCGCGATTGTTCTTCATGCAGCTGTGCAAGCAGGCGCGTGTTTTCGCTGATATCGCGGTAGATTTCTATGACGCCATTGAGGGTGCCATCGGGCAGGCGCAGGGGGGTGGCTTCCAGCTCGATATGGCAGATATTGCCGTTGCTGTCGGTAAAGTTGCAGATTTCGGTTTCCCGGGCGCTGCCGCGCAGCAGTCGCTGAGCAGGTCCTGTGTGCTGTCTCAACAGGGTGTCGGCATACTGTCTCCGGTTGCAGGGGTGGCTGGCTTCGCTGTCTCTGGCGGCGCGGTTGAGCAGGCGTACATTGAACTTGACGTCCCGCACCACCATGGCATCGTGCACGCTGTCGACCACGTTTTGCAAAAAGGCCCGAGCCTCTCGCAGCCGCTGTTCTTCCATCACCCGGCCGGTGATGTCGTGCGAAACGGTGATGATGCTGATGATCTGGCCGTACGGATCGATAAAGGGAACAGCGTAGGTTTGCAGCCAGATGGTCTTGTGATCGCGGGCGCGGCGAAGACGGTATTGCAGGTTCTTGCTGTGGCCGGCAAACACGGATCTGACCAGATTGCTGAAGGCGGTTTGGTCGTCTTCGGCCACAAAATGCGTGCAGAATGGCTGCTCCAGGGCCTTGTCCACCGGGGTATCCAGTATCCTGGCACCGGCGTTGTTGATGCTCAGTATCCTGCTGTCGCTGTCCAGGGTGATTACACCGGCGGGCTCGGCTTCAATCAGGGTGCTCAAATAATCCTGCTGATTCTTGAGTGTTGCGGTATGGCGGTGGATCTCCTCGTTAAGCTGCTCGACCGAAAAGGTCGTGGTGCGCAGGCGCTTTAGCATGCTGTCAAAGCCGCGGGCCAGTTCGCCCAGTTCGTCATTGCGCCGATCACTGATTGAAAGAAACAGGTTGCCGCCGGCCACCTGCTGCAACTGAGTGCGCATGCGGTCGAGTCGGCTTTTAAGGTTTTTGGCAATCTGCATGGCTATCAATGTCAGCGCCACCGAGAGTGCAATCATCAGCCCCTGGGAAATCAGGCGTCCCTGTTTGCTGGTGTCGATAATGCGCTGCTGGGCGAGATTGGCCAGTGGCGCCGTGTCTTCGCTCATTTCCTGCAGGCTGGCATAGATGCGGTAGGTGAGCTGGACCTGTCCCGGGCTGTCGTGACTTTGTGTGCCAAGCAGGCGCGTCAATGCTTGCAGGGTTTCGTTTTCCCGGCGGATATTATGGATAAAGCGGCCGGTATCGACAGGTTTTCTTTCCAGCGTTACCGTGAGTTGCTCGCGGGCCTCGTGCCAGTCTTGCAGCGCATCACCATCGGGAAAGGACAGGTAGAGGCCAAAGCGGGTATTCAGGCGAGTGACGGCACTCTGCACTGCATTGGCGTACTGGAGCTGTGTCATGGCCGCGTCAAGCCGTGCGGAGCTCCATTGGCTGACAAACCAGCCGGAGAGTGCGACGGCGGCGGAGAATGTTGACAGCAGCAGTAACTGGGTGCCGACTTTCATATCCAATTCCCTATGGACGAGCTTACAGGCCCTGGGTATCAGGGTGTATCTGGCGCAAAAACTGATCATCAAGTAGCGCCCGGTAATCCGGCAGCGGTTGCGGTTCGATTGCACCGCTTAACTGTGCCCAGCGGGCGGCGTTTTCCAGCGAAATCAGTAGGGACTGGCCAAGCCCCAGGCGAAAGTTGTAATCGGGCCAGACCCAGGCAACGAATTCGGCTTCCAGGGACAGTTGTCGCTGGATAATGGCCTTGGCGCCGGCAGGGTCGCGCTGGATGAAGTCAGCGGCCTGGTTCAGCGCGCGCAGTGTGGCCAGTATGGCCTGTGGCTGTGTTGCGAGGGTTTGCTTTCGTGCCAGCATGTTGAAGCTGGTGGTGTGCAGTCCTTTGGTGGGCAGCAGGACGGCTTTTTCGCCCAGGGCCTGCGTCACCTCGTAGCCATAGGGCTCCCACAGGGAGAGTGCCTGAATGTCGCCGTTGTCGAGTAAATCCCGGGACATCTGTTCGGGTGTGGTTTCGCGCATCTGCAAGGTGTCGGTATTGACGCCGTGCATCAGTGCCATGCTGTGCAGAAAGTATTCGCTGGCGGAGCGGCGGGTGACGGCGACGCGGGCATGGGTCAAATCGCTGGCACTGCGCAGTGACTTGTCTGTCGTGGTAATGAGCTTGAGGTCATTGTCGGACGACACAAAGGAGGCGATGACCGAAAAGTCGCTATTGTCGAAACTGTGAAACATGACCACAGATTCGGAGCTGGTGGCAAGATCCGCTGCACCATTCATCATCAGGTCGAAGCTGCGGTGGCCGCCGATCACTTCTCGCAGTTCGATATCCACACCCTGGTTGCGAAAATAGCCCAGGGCGGCGGCGATATAGACGGGTGCTGACAGCGGGGTGCGGGAAACGGCAATGGACAGCTGAGGCCGCTCCGCCGGGCGGGACAATAAACCCAGGGCAAGTGCAAGGCTTAGCAGGCTCATCGCGAGCAGGCTCAGGCTGGCGAGTGATCCGGTTTTAATCTTCATGCGTGGTGACATCCTGTTCCCACGGTTAAGGTTGAGTCGTTCTTTCTGTGCAGTATCGCCGGGCGATTGTGGTTGTGTTCTCGAATCCATGAATATCGCGAAAGCATAGATGATCGCGCGGTACTTGGGTAGTGGGCTCCGTTGCAGGAATCGTCGCAACTGCGCCTGAGCGCCAATAAAAAAGGCGCTCGCGAACAGTGTCGCAGCGCCTTTCTCGGAACGGTCGGAGGGGAGATTAGCCGCGCAGGCGGCTGACAGTGTCCCTGGCGATATCGCGAATGCCTTTCCAGTCACCCTTGGCAACGAGGTCGGCGGGAGTCAGCCAGGAGCCGCCCACGCACATGACATTGCCAAGTGAAAGGAATTCCGGTGCCGTTTCCAGGCGAATGCCGCCAGTCGGGCAAAAGCGCACGTCAGGGAAGGGGCCGGAGTAAGCTTTGAGAGCGGGGGTGCCGCCGGCTACGGTAGCGGGGAAGAATTTGAAGCGCTGGTAGCCGCGCTGCAGACCTTCCATCATTTCCGATACGGTCTGAATGCCGGGCAGCAGCGGGACAGCGCTGCTAAGGCCCTTTTCCAGCAGCTCGCAGGTCGAGCCTGGCGTCACAATGAAGGTTGCGCCGGCATCACAGGCCTGCTGGTACTGGGCAGGCGTGGCAATGGTGCCAGCACCGATCTTGGCTTCGGGCAGGCGTTCAGCCAGCAGCTGGATTGACGCCAGCGCGGCTTCTGTACGCAAAGTGATCTCCAGTACCGGCAGGCCGCCTTCGATCAGGGCTTCGGCAATGGGCAGCGCTTCTTCGACAGAATTGAATGTCAGTACTGGAATAACCGGTGCCAGTGCGCAGATGGCGTCAATCTGTTCGGTAATCTTGGGAGAAAGCATCGTGTGAGTCATCATTGATCCTGTGATTCGGCGACTGGCCTCAAGGGCTCCAGTAGATGGTCAGGGGCTGGCGCAGGAATAACCGTATCGGCATGATGCGGATGTCGTCGTCCAGTAGAGCGTGCTGCAAGGTTTCGAGCTTGTCGGCACCTTTCAGGTGAAGAATGCGTTCGCGGCTTGCCAGCAGGCGCCTGGCGCTCAGCGTCATGCGTGCATGGGGGGCGCTGGTTGGCATCACGGCCGCGCAGGGCTGCTCGGTTTCCAGTGCGTGCTCAAGCTCCTTGGCGCAGGGAAACAGTGAGGCAGTGTGGCCATCGTTACCCATGCCAAGCACAACCAGGTCGAGCAGTTCAGGTAGGCCGGCCAGACGCTCGGCGCAGTCGGACTCTGCTTCCAGGGCCGTTTTCCCGGGCTGCCAGAGGCTGATAAATCGAGCCTGCTGCGCCTTGTGCTGCAGCAGGTGGCGTTGTATCAGGCCTGCATTGCTGTCGGCCTGGTCGGTCGGCAGCCAGCGATCATCGGCCAGGGTTATGCTGACCGAGGGCCAGGGCAGGTCGGTTTCACTCAGGCGCTGAAACAGCGGTAGCGGTGTGCGCCCGCCGGACAGCGCGATGGCGGCATGGCCACGGGCTTCGACCGCCTGGCGGAGGCTCTGGCTGATATGCTCCGCCAGTGCTTCCGTTACTTGCTCTGGGGTGTCAAAGCGCAGCAGCTTTGCCTGCCTGGGCAGCAGGGTAGCGATATCACTTTTGCTCATGCCATTTCCTGCCATCGTTGTTCATCATGGAGTAGGACGCCTCAGGGCCCCAGCTACCGGCTGCGTAGGGCAGTGGATCGCCACTCTCGCTCCAGTTGGCGAGGATCTGGTCGCACCAGCTCCAGGCGTGCTCAATCTCATCGCGCCGCACGAACAGGTACTGGTTGCCCTGAATGACTTCCAGCAACAGGCGCTCGTAGGCATCGGGCACGCGATCCATATCGAATGCCTTGGCGAAGCTCACCTGCAGTGGTGCCTGACGCAGCTGCATGCCCTTGCCCAGCCCCTGGTCCTTGGTGGCGATATGCAGTGATATGCCTTCGTCGGGCTGCAGCTTGATGGTCAGCATGTTTTCAGCCAGAGCGCGGTGTTCCGGGTCGAAAATGTAGTGCGGTTGCTGTTTGAAATGTATCGTGATCTGCGACAGTTTTTCCGGCAGACGCTTGCCGGTACGCAGGTAGAAGGGTACACCGGCCCAGCGCCAGTTGCGCACTTCGGCCTTGATGGCTACGAAGGATTCGGTGTTGCTGCTGACATTGGCATCGGGCTCCTCAAGGTATCCCGGTACCGCCTTGCCTTCCACTTCGCCGGCGATGTACTGGCCGCGGATCACGTGGGAGTCGCGGATGTCATCGGTGATGGGGCGCAGGTTGCGAAGCACCTTAACCTTTTCATCGCGAATGGCGTCTGCGGTCAGGTCGGATGGAGGATCCATTGCAACAAGGCAAAGCAACTGCAGCAGGTGGTTCTGCACCATGTCTCGCAGCTGACCATACTTGTCGAAGTAGCCCCAGCGTCCTTCAATGCCGACTTTCTCCGCCACCGTAATCTCGACATGGGAAATGTGATTCTGATTCCACTGGGTGCCGAACAGGTTATTGGCAAAGCGCAGTGCAATCAGGTTCTGTACGGTTTCCTTGCCCAGGTAGTGGTCGATACGATAGATCTGTGACTCGGCAAAGAATTCGGCAACGTCGGCGTTGACCTGATGTGAAGACGCAAGACTGTGGCCGATCGGCTTTTCCAGAACCACGCGGCATTCCTTGTCCAGGCAGCCGCTCTCATGCAGGTTTTTGCTGATCATGCCGTAGATGGAGGCAGCGGTGGAGTAGTAGAACACTCTGGCGCGGCCAGGCTTTTCGTCCAGCAGGGTCTTGAGTCGGGCGTAGCCTTGCGCCACGCCAAAATCGAAATTGAGAAACTGGAGTTTGGCAAGAAAGGCATTCAGCGTTGCGGTATCGAGATCCTTTTCGGAGACGAAACGGCGCAGGTTTGCCTCGCTGGTGGCTTCGCTTGCTGCAGGCTCGGAACCACGGGCCAGCCCGACAATGCGAGTGCCGGCCGGCAACAGGCCTGCGCGATCGAGCTGATAGAGGGCAGGCAGCAGCTTGCGCTGGGTCAGATCTCCCAGAGCGCCAAAGAAGAGGATGTCGCAGGGAGTGTCGGTGATAGACATGTGTCTCGACCTGTTTGTAGTTATTCAACGAATATGTGGTGATCCTATCGGGGCTAAAATGGTGAGTCAATACGTTATTTTGTAAAACTTACCAAAATAAACCCATTCTAACGCTCTCACAACAGCGGCTACATGATGTCTGCAAGGTTGGCAGCCCCTCCGGGTGGCGTTATAGTGGGTCCCTGAACAGAATGTTGATAATTTACCAACTTATTAGAGTCTGCCATGAGCACGAACAGTGTTAATCTTCTGGAGCAGATTCGCCAGCGCCTCGACAGCCTTAACAAGTCTGAACACAAGGTGGCGACGGTGATTCTGCGCGACCCCCAAACAGCTACACGGCTCAGCATCACTGCGCTGGCCCAGGCGTCCGGTGTGAGTGAGCCTACGGTCAATCGTTTTTGCCGTGGCTTCGACAATCGCGGCTACCCGGACTTCAAGATTCAGCTGGCCCAGAGTCTGGCAGTCGGGATGCCCTACGTTACCCGCAGTGTAGAGCAGGATGACTCGACCGAAGACTATACCGACAAAATTTTTTCCTCGACCATTGCCGCGCTGGACAGTGCGCGCCAGGGGTTTGATTCAGCGCTGGTGACCCGGGCGGTGGATTACCTTAGCCAGGCCAAACAGGTCGCGTTCTTTGGTCTTGGCGCCTCGGGCCCTGTGGCCATGGATGCGCAACACAAGTTTTTCCGTCTTAATATCCCGGTGATGGCCTACGATGATGTGCTGATGCAACGCATGGTGGCGGCGGGTGCCAATACGGGCGATGTGGTGGTGGTGATTTCCTATACCGGTCGCACCCGGGAGCTGGTGGACATAGCGCGACTGGCACGCGAAAGCGGCGCAACGGTTATTGGCATTACCAGCGAGGGTTCCCAGCTGGCAGCCGAGTGCACCTTGCTGCTGTCGGTGCCGAGCCATGAAGATACCGACATCTATATGCCCATGATATCCCGCATTATTCAGCTGACCCTGCTGGACGTGCTGGCGACGGGCGTTACGCTGCGGCGCGGGGCGGACTTTCAGCGTTACCTGAAGAAGATCAAGGACAGCCTGGTCTCCACGCGGTATCCGCAGGACTAATACAGCACGGGTTTGGCCAATAAAAATGACGACCCATGGCAAGCCGATCTATGTAGTGGATGACGATGCCCAGATTCGCTCGCTGCTGCGCAGTTATCTGGAGCGCAACCAGTTTGCCGTAAAGACCGCCGCCGATGGTGAAAGCCTGTTGCGTGAATTGCAGGCCGGCACACCGGCGGCACTGGTGGTGCTGGATATCATGTTGCCGGGGGATGACGGCTTTGAAATCTGCCGCAAACTGCGCACTTTTTCCAGAGTGCCGGTCATCATGCTGACCGCCAGCTCCGACGAAATGGATCGCATTGTCGGGCTGGAACTGGGCGCCGATGACTATCTGGCCAAACCTTTCAATCCTCGCGAACTGCTGGCGCGTATCAAGGCCATACTGCGGCGCAGTGATGACCGGGTTGCGGACACTGTCGCGCCGGTGTCGCAGCGCTACCTGCGTTTTGCCGGTTTCGAGCTGGATTCGGCGGCACGGGCACTTTGGACCACGGGCGGTGCGCCCTTGTCACTGTCCGGAGCAGAGTATGACTTGCTGCGCCTGCTGGTGGATAACGCCGGTGAGGTACTGAGCCGAGACCTGATTGCGGAAGAGACCCGTGGCCGGGACAACCTGCCGATGGACCGGTTTATCGATGTACAGATCAGCCGGCTTCGGCAGCGCCTGCACGATGATGCCCGCTCGCCCCAGCTGATCAAGACGGTGCGGGGGCAGGGGTATGTCCTGGCGGCGACGGTGGTGGCCAGTGACGAATCGGTTCGTTCCTCCTAGCCCAGGCACTGGGGCACAGGCTCCAGGCCGGCAGGAGAGGAGCCTGTAATGGCACCATTCGCAGACCGTTGTCGGCAGGAAGGGGAAAAGCGATGAACACCCTGGCACAGGCGCTGCGGCGCTGGCCCCGCTCATTGTCGAGCCGTATCCTGCTGGTGCTGGGCATGGGGGTCTTGCTTGCCCAGCTGGTGTCCAGTGCCATCTGGCTCACCCAGTGGCGCGCCGATACTGCCCATAACGTGCAGGAAATGTCCCGCCAGATGGCCTTGAGAGTTGCGGCGACGGTACAGTTTTTCACAGAGTTGCCTGTCGCCTATCGCCATGTGATTCTCGATCAGTTGCGGGATATGGGGGGAACGCGTTTTTTTGTAACCCTCAATCGCGAAGAGATTCGCATCAATGACCTGCCGGATTCACCACTGAAGCTGCATGTTGTGCAACAGTTTCGCGAGGTGCTGCAACAGGAGTTGCGAGGTGTTGAGGGGCTGAAAATTGCGTTTTCCCGACCCTCGGACCTGCATGTCATCAAAAATGATATTCTGCTGCAGGATCTCCCCGAGCGCTGGGGTGGCCAGAGCCTGTTGCTGGGGGCCAGCGAGTCGCCGATTCTGGTCATTCAGATTCCAATCGCTCCCGAGCAGTGGCTTTACCTCGCTACACTCATGCCTGATCCGGACTTTCTCGAGTCCAGTACGCCACTGTCCCGCGAGCGCCTGTTGTCACTGCTGGTGTCCCTGAGTGTCATGTTGCTGTTCGGCATCTGGATCGTGCGATCGCTTACAAGGCCGCTGCGAAGGCTGGCTGAAGCGGCCGAGAGCTTCGGCCAGGGGGAGGCCCGGTCCTTGCCGGAGAGCGGTAGCCGGGAGCTCGAAACCACGGCGCGGGCCTTTAATGCCATGCAGCTGCGCATTCAGCGCTATCTGGATGACCGGGAGCGGCTGTTTGCATCCATTTCGCATGATCTGAAAACGCCTATCACACGTCTGCGCCTGCGCGCCGAACTGCTGGATGATGAAGCCGAGCGCGATGCCTTTTGTCACGACCTTGAAGATCTCGACATGCTGGTCAAGGGGGCGCTTCAGAGCGTCAAGGAAACGGATATTCATGAGAACCGGGTGGAAGTGGATCTGTACCGCATGCTTTGTTACATGCGTGACGGGGCTGCCCTTGCCGGCAAGTTGGTGGTTATCGAGGGAGAACAGCGCGCGCCCTTTCTGGGCAAGCCGCTGGCGCTGCGCCGTTGCCTGGGCAATCTGGTGGACAATGCACTCTACTATGGCGGTCGCGCCGATATCCGTATTCAGGATGACAGCCAGGGGCTGGAAATAAGGGTCAGCGACCGGGGACCGGGGATTCCGGCGGCGCAGCTCGAGCGCGTGTTTAGTCCCTACACCCGTTTGTCCGGTAATCCGTCAGCCCACCCAGGCATGGGGCTTGGGTTGTCGATTGCGCGCAACATTGCCCGGGCTCACGGTGGTGATATCACGCTGACCAACCGCGCAGAGGGCGGGCTTGAGGCGCGGCTAACGTTGCCCCGGTAGTACGCGTTTCCGGTCATGCTTCCAGCTCTGCAACTTCTCCGTGTGTCTGCAGGTTTTCACCGAACCTCGCGGGCGGCGCCGGTTGCCGTCGCCTGGCCGCGGGAAAGCCGCTTTGTTGCACTTTGTTACATTTCCTTGCGTAAGGTTACCCCTTTCCTGTTTGTGCTTTGTTAATTTACGCAGATCCGGTTCAGGGCTGCAACAGCCCCCGGGATAACAATAAAACAGGATGAATGCATGAAAACTCTGAAGACCTGCCTTACCGGTATTGCACTGTCTGTTGCCTGCGCTACCGCCTCTGCCGGCGAAGTTGAAGTGTTGCACTACTGGACCTCGGGTGGCGAAGCCGCTGCCGTCAATGTGCTGAAACAGGAAATGGAAGGTGCCGGTCATACCTGGACTGACTTTGCTGTCGCCGGCGGTGGTGGTGAGTCCGCCATGACCGTACTGAAATCCCGGGCCATTTCCGGCAATCCGCCATCTGCTGCCCAGATCAAGGGCCTGGATATCCAGGAATGGGGCGAGCTGGGTTTCCTGAGCTCGCTGGACGCAGTTGCCGCCGACGGCAATTGGGATTCGCTGTTGCCGACAGTGGTCAGTGATGTGATGAAA
>JBFGZM010000074.1:0-11868 GCA_041586815.1 Marinobacterium sp.
CGCGAAATCCTGTTGCCGCAACTGGTGCCGGCCCTGCTGACCGGTGCGAAGTTTTCCTTCGCGCTGTCGTGGAAGCTGGTCGTGGTGGTCGAAACCATCGGACAGCCGGACGGTATCGGCGCCGCGATCTTCAAGGCATTCCGTTTGCTGCAGATGCGCGAGGTACTGGCCATCGCCATTGTCTTCATCATCCTGATGCAGCTGATCGAGCACGGTGTGCTCACCCGTCTGGAAAAGCGACTGTTGAAGTGGCGAGACTAAAGCCCTTTTTTGTTGATAAATATTAAATGACTGTACAATTAATATAGTCAAGGAGAATGATCATGCGTTCACCCAAGGTGGGTATTGTCGGCGGAGGGATCGGCGGGGCAGCCCTTGCCACCAGCCTCCGCAACCAGGGGTTCGAAGTCGAGGTCTTCGAAAAAGCCGCCGCATTCGGTGAGGTCGGGGCAGGCATCCAGATGACGCCCAACGCTGTCAAGGTGATCAAGGCGCTCGGCCTGTTCGATCGAATGATGGAAAATGGTTTCCTGCCACGCGCAGTCGTCGGCCGGAACTGGAAGAGCGGCCGGGAAAACTTCCGCATTCCGCTGGAGGGGGACTTCCGCGCCTTCTACGATGCTCCCTACGTGCACATTCACCGCGCCGACCTGCTGGAGCTGTTTACCGAGACACTGCCGGAAGAGATCACCCACTTTTCCAAGGTCTGCACCGGTATCGAACAGGACGGTCACGAAGCGGTCGCTCATTTCGCCGACGGCAGCAGTTTCTCGGCCGACCTGATCGTCGGCGCCGACGGCGTGCGCTCGGTCGTGCGCGACCAGCTGTTCGGTACGGAAGCGCCGCGTTACACAGGCCACATGTGCTATCGCGCCATTGTGCCGACCGGCGACGTGGTCGATTACGTCACGCCCGAATCCTCCTTCTGGCTGGGGCCAAACAGCCATGTGGTGACCTACTACGTGAAGGGTGGCAAGGGCGTCAATATCGTCGCGGTCTGCGAGTCCGAAAAGTGGGTCGAGGAGAGCTGGAATAGCAGAAGCACGCGCGAGGAATTGCTGGCGGACTTCGAAGGCTGGCACCCGAATATCCGCAAGCTGTTCTCCCAGGTCGAGGACGTATACCGCTGGGGCCTGTTCGATCGCGACCCGATGCAGGCCTGGTCCAGTGGGCGCGTCACCCTGCTCGGCGATGCCGCCCATCCCATGCTGCCTTTCCTGTCCCAGGGTGCGGCCATGGCAATCGAAGACGGTTATGTGCTGGCCGGCGCACTGAAGAAGTACCCGGGCGACCTGCCGCGGGCACTGGCCGCCTACGAGCAGGAGCGCAAGCCGAGAACCAGCCGGGTGCAGCTGGAGGCGCGCGAACGTGGCCGCACCTACCACCTGCCGTCACGCTGGGCCCAGGCCAAGCGGGATTTCGAGTACCGGCTGCGCAGCATCTTCAAGCCCCGGTCGACCGGGATCAAGGCAGACTGGGTGTACGAATACGACGCCCGCAAATTTGTTGAGCAATAGGAGGTCAAGATGTCCAACAAGCAACGGGTGTACCGGATCGGGCAGATCGTGCCCAGCTCCAACACCACCATGGAAACCGAAATCCCGGCGCTGCTGAATGCCCAGGCCTCGGTCTCGGGCGACCGCTTCAGCTTCCATTCTGCGCGCATGCGCATGAAGACGGTCGAGAAAAGCGAGCTGGAAGCGATGGATGCCCAGTCGGACCGCTGCGCCACCGAGCTGAGCGACGCCCGCATGGACGTGCTTGGCTACGCCTGCCTGGTGGCCATCATGAGCATGGGCCCGTCCTACCACCGCGTGTCTCAGAAGCGGCTGGAAGGGGTGGTTGCAGGGAACGGCGCCCCGGCACCCGTGATCACCAGTGCCGGGGCCCTGGTGCAGGGCCTCGAGGTGCTAGGGGCGAAAAGGGTAGCCCTGGTCGCACCTTACATGAAGCCACTGACGCAGATGGTCGTCGACTACATCGAACACGAGGGTATCCGGGTGACCGACTGGCACGCCCTGGAAGTGCCGGACAACCTCGAAGTCGGCCGTTTGGATCCGACGAGACTGCCGGACATCGTCGCCGGTCTGGACTGCCGGGACGTCGACGCCATTGTGCTGTCCGCCTGCGTGCAGATGCCGTCGCTGCCGGCCATACGCCAAGTCGAGGAGCAGACCGGCAAGCCGGTGATCACCGCCGCCGTCGCCACCGCCTACTACATGCTGAAGTCGCTGGGGCTCAGTACCGAGATACCCGGTGCGGGCACGCTGCTGTCGGGCCGGTATTAGGAGGAACGCACCATGACATCGACCTATCTGTGTGGCGCCCATGTCCATGCCAATGGCATTCGCCAGCATTACCTGCGCTACGGCAACGAGGGCACGCCGCTGGTTATCGTGCCCGGCATCACCAGCCCGGCCGTGACCTGGGGCTTCGTCGGCGAGCGGTTGGGCCGGTATTGCCAGGTGTACATCCTGGACGTGCGCGGCCGCGGCCTGTCCTCAAGCGGCGACGACCTGGACTACGGCATCGACGCCCTGGCCCGGGATCTCGCCTGCCTGTTGTGCGAGCTCAACCTCGAAGGTTGCACGCTGCTTGGCCATTCGATGGGCGCGCGCATCATCAGTCGGGCCATTGCCCGCTTTGATGCCCGCGCCGACCGGGTGGTGCTGGTCGACCCGCCGGTTTCCGGGCCGGGGCGGCGCGAGTACCCCTCCAGGCTGCCCTGGTACCTGGATTCCATCCGGGACGCCCGGCGCGGCATCAGCGCCGAGGAGATGAAGGCCTATTGCCCGACCTGGACCGAGGAGCAGCGCGCGCTGCGCGCCCAGTGGCTGCACAGCTGCAACGCCGGCGCTGTCCTGCGTGCCTTCAATGACTTCCACGACGTCGACTTCCACCAGGATCTGCCGTCCGTCCGGCAACCGGCCAGCCTGATCGCGGCCGGCAAAGGTGGCGTCATCCTGGACGAGGACATCGCCGAGATCCGTCGGCTATGTCCCGGCATCGGCGTACAGCGGGTCGAAGATGCCGGCCATATGATTCCCTGGGACGATGAGGCGGGATTCTATCGCGCCCTGTCCAATTGCCTGGATATCGACCTCTCAGCCATCATCAGCGAAACGGAGGCTTAATCATGCCCATCAGCGACCATCAGTTGATCGACGCCTGGGGCCAGGTGTTGTCGCTGTCCAACTTGCAGCAGGGCCAGTCAGTGACTGTGCTGACCGGTCAGAACACCCACCCTCAGACGCTGCGAACGGCGTTGATCGCCGCTGCCATGAAGGGCGCCGTTGTCAGCCGGCTGGACCTGCCGCCGGTAAACGGAGAAAAGGCCCACAGCCGTGACGACCTGGCCTATCTCGGCACGACGCCGCTGACCGGGAACAGAGTCGCCATCGCCGCGCTCAAGGAAAGCGATCTGGTACTCGATCTGATGACGCTGCTGTTCTCGCCTGAGCAGCACGAGATTCTGAAAGCCGGTACCAGGATCCTGCTCGCCGTGGAACCGCCCGAGGTGCTGGTGCGCATGGTGCCGACCGAAGCCGATCGGGAGCGGGTCAGGCACGCCGTGCGGCGTCTGGAACGGGCTCAAGAGATGCGCGTGACATCTGATGCGGGCACCGATGTGCGCTTCCCGATGGGTGAGTTTCCGGTCATCGGCGAATATGGCCTGGTCGATGAGCCGGGGCGCTGGGACCACTGGCCCAGCGGTTTCGTATTGACCTTTCCAAACGAGCGCGGCGCCAATGGCAGGATCGTGATCGACACAGGCGACATCCTGTTGCCGCAGAAGTCCTACCTTAACTCGCCGATCGTACTGATCGTCGAAAACGGCTATGTCACCTCCATAGAGGGTGGGCTGGATGCTGATCTGCTCAGGGACTATATGGAAAACTTTGACGATCCCGAAGCCTATGCGATTTCGCATATTGGGTGGGGCCTGCAAAAACGGGCGCGCTGGTCCACCCTTAGCCTGTACGATCGCGAGGCCACGCTGGGCATGGACGCGCGTGCCTTTGACGGCAATTTCCTGTTCTCGCTTGGCCCGAACAATGAGGGTGGCGGCAATCGGACCACAACCTGCCACATTGACATCCCTATGCGATCCTGCACGGTACGCCTTGATGGCGAGACCGTGGTCGAGCGTGGTCAGGTACAGGAGTATTGAGCCAATGACGACATTCACCGATGTAACTGCTGTCTACCAGGCACAGGGGTTCGGGGGCGACCTGCCGATCGTTGACAACATCGCTCTGGTGATCATCGACTTCGTCAACGGTTTCGCCGATCCGGATCTGCTGGGTGGCGGCAACATCCGTTCGGCGATCAACTCGACGGTGCCACTGCTTGAACGGGCGAGGGCCGAGGGCTGGCCTGTTGCCCATACCCGCATCCTCTTTGCCGAGGACGGCAGTGACCACAATGTCTTCGTGCACAAGGTGCCGGCCATGTCCCGGCTGACCGAGGCAAACCCCGCCAGCGCCATTGTGCCCGAGTTGACACCGGTCGATGGCGAATTGGTGGTTGCCAAGCGCAATCCTTCCGCGTTCGCCGGCACCCACTTCGCTGCCTGGCTGAGCCAGCATCGAGTCGGCACCCTGTTGGTCGCTGGTTGTGTTACGAGCGGCTGCGTGCGTGCCACCGTCGTCGATGCCATGTCACAGGGATTTTATCCGGTGGTGCTGGCCGACTGTGTTGGCGACCGGGCCCTGCCGCCACATGAAGCCAGCCTGTTCGACATGGAGCAGAAATACGCCCGAGTGGAAACCCGTGACGAGCTTTTCAATCGCTTAAAAAAACGTTGAGCCCTGCAGGAGCGCATGCCGTGCGCTCCTATGATTCCTCTGCCGGTGCGGGCGCCTGCATCCCGCTCGCCGCAAACAACACGATCTCTTCCAAATCGTAGAAGATGTTATAAGTTGACTGCGCACCCGGCGCCAGTTCATCCATCCGGTTGGTATCTGAAAAGGCATAGAGGTAGGACCCGATGATCAGCGACATGCGCCGCATGACCACGCTCTCGCTCAAATGTGGCAGTGCCTGGTGAAAGGCGCGGGCGAAGGCGCGAGTTGACTCATCGTAAGTCTGGCGGCGCAGTTCGAACGACAGCTCCTCCGGCTCCATATGTAAACGTGAGTGCAATCGCAGAAAGGCGCGGCCCTGACGAGTGGCGCGCAGGTTAAGCGGAGGAGCGAGGAATGCGCGAACCAGATCGCTGGTTGAGGGAACGGCCTGTTCCTTTTGCAGGCGCTCCAGGGCCTCCATCCGTTCATTGGCGATCTGCTGGCCCTTGCGCTGGAAGACTTCCCGAAACAGCTTTTCCTTCGAGCCGAAATAGTAGGTAATCAGGGCCGTGGTTACATCCACCTCGCTGGCGACATGGCGCAGCGAGGTGCCGGCATAACCGAGCTCGGCGAACAGGATTTCGGCGGCGTCCAGTATATCCTCTCGGATACGGCTTTGCCCCTCTGGGCGCCCGGGGCCTTTGCGTCGGGATGCTTTGGGTTGGTTCATGAGTAGTTCCGTTACTTCTTGTTAGCTATCGCCTTGGCGGTCGCACATATGAAAGTTAACCGCCCATGCAACGGCGATTGCGAAACAATTAATTATATTATCGTATAATTAATTGAGCAACTGCCCTCGCAAGTCTTTCTGGTAATCAAAGGGCTGGATCGCGGTTCCGGTAAAGCTCTTTGCCGTAACAGTATCGGACGTTCTATGCGTGAGACGTACTTATAGCGATGTCGGACATGTCGGTTCCGACCTCAATTGTGCGCAAACGCGTCCTCAGACTTACTAGCTCACAGCCTGACGCCAACAGCCTTCGATTATCGGCACGGCGGTGGCAAAGAGCGGGGCGCGCGGATTGAGAGCGGTGGCGGATTCACATATAATTGACGGCATTACAATAATGACAAAAGGTGCTGCGGATGCTGAATCACGTACTTGCCAACAGTGTCGTGCGCAAGGATGTGTGCCCGGAAGATGTGTCGGACTATGTGAATGCGCATATCGGCCAGCATCGGTTGACCTTGCTGGGCTCCGGCAATATGCGATCCTCCCTGCGCTATGCCAGCTTTGCCCGCCTGGGGCTGTCGCATATTTCCTATGGTGGCGAGGTGCGGGTGCATTCACCGGACCTGGAGGAGGTGTACCACCTGCAGGTGGTGACCAGCGGCCACTGTACCTGGAATTTCGATGAAGACCGCCTGTCGCTCAGTGCCGGCCAGGCGCTGATGATGAACCCGCACGAAAAGAGCGACCTGACGTACTCTGAAGACTGTCAGAAGCTGATCGTTAAAATCCCCGAATCCATTCTCAAGGCGGCCTGTGTCGATAAGGGCCGGGCACTGCCCCGCGACGGCCTGCGCTTTCAGCGTCAGGTGATGAACCTGGATGCCTCCATGGCTTTTATGCGCCTGGTGGAAGCGGTGTATGAGGAAGCCTCCGAGACTGAGGCGGACATGGCCGGTGCCAGCGGTGCCTATGCGGACCTGCTGGCCAGCAAGCTGCTGGCGGTGTTTCCGTGCAATGTTTCGCAGGATCGCAGCGGTGCCGGAGCAGATGGCGCCTTGCAGCTGATCCGGCGCTATCTGCGCGAACGCATTCGTGAAGAGGTGACCGTAGAGGAGCTGGCGGATCTGTGCAACATCAGTGTGCGCAGCCTGTATAACCTCTTCGCCCGCGACGTGGGTATCACGCCCAAGCTGTTTATCAAGCAGACCAAGCTGCAAAGCCTGCATGTGGATCTGAAGCAGGGTGTGAACGCCCGTAATGTGACCGAAATCGCGCTGGATTACGGTTTCAGCCACCTGGGGCGCTTCTCGTCGGATTATCGCAAGCTGTTTGGTGAACTGCCGTCTGAAACCCTGCGCCGCATGCGCTAGTCGGCCTTTGAAAAGCGACCTGCTTCGCTGACGCTTTTCAGTACGTGGCCAAGATGCCACGGCGTGATCCTGCTGCGTCGCGGACGCTTGCATCGGCTTGGCATGTGCAGGGCTTTTCCGGCTTTTCCTTTACGCGGCCACGGCCTGACCGGGTTGCTGTGCCTGATACCATTCAACGCAGGCGCGGGCCAGGGCGTCGGTGGCATCCACGCCGTAGGCGCCCAGGTGCGACTGGATGGAATCCAGTGCCAGCGGAATCTCGGTACAACCCAGAATCACCCGTTCAACACCACTGTCCAGCAGTTGCTGCAGGCAGTTTTCGAGCAGGCGTGCACCGTCTTCCAGTGCGCCGGATTTCACCAGGTAAATGCCTTCCATCACGCGCTGTTGCAGCATGGGCGAGTGCGCGACCAGCTCAATGCCGTGTTGTGACAGTGTTTTGGCATAGAATCCCGCTTTCAGGGTACCGTCCGTTGCCATCAGCCCTGCGCGGCGCACGCCTTGTTCGGCCAGCTGTTCAGCACAGGCCTGGGCGATATGCAGGATTGGCACCGGGCTGATCTCGGCCAGCGCCGGATGCCAGTAGTGTGCGGTATTGCAGGGAATGGTGATGCAACCGACACCGGCGGCCACCAGGGTATTCAGTCCCTGGGTGAGGGCGGCAAGCGGTGACTCACGGTTGTCCATCAGGCAGGCTGTGCGATCCGGTATCTGTGGCACACAGTGAACCAGCAAGGGTACATGGTCCTGGTCGCGGCTGGCAGGGGTCTGGCGAATGATTTTGGTCATGAAGTCAACGGTGGCCAGGGGGCCCATTCCGCCGAGAATACCGATCGTGGTGTGCATCTGTTTCTCCTGAAGCAGTTGGGAGAAACCTACTGCGCCACCACCATCGCCGACCAATGCCGCTTCGGCACCGCCCATGCAAAGGCGGTATGGCCTGGAAAAATTCACTTGCCAATCAACAGGATGTTATCTATATACCGGCCCGGTATGGGGTAGGCGATATCAGCATGGGGCTTTTGCGGCAAGCGAGCAGAGGCGGGCAAACGGGTATACTGATCGCTGTTGCTTCCTGCTGCGCGGCTGTGTGCAGGGGCGGGTCAGGTTGAGGGCAGTTGCTAGATGAATATTGAAACCAAATGGCTGGACGATTTTCTGTCGCTGGCCGGCACCCAGAGTTTTTCGCGTTCGGCGGAGGAACGTCATCTTACGCAGCCCGCATTCAGCCGGCGCATCAAGGCGCTGGAATTTGCCGTGGGCTGCCAGCTGGTGGATCGCACCAGTGTGCCGGTACAGCTGACCGACGAAGGCCAGCTGTTTCAGATTACCGCCCGTAACCTGGTGGCTCAGCTGCAGGACAGCCTCGCTCATCTGCGCTCTTTGCGCAAACAGGGTGTGCGCGTTATTGATGTGGCGGTGTCGCATACGCTGTCGCTGTCGCTGTTTCCTGCGTTTATCCAGTCCTTGCAGGATGAACTGGAAGACACCCGCACGCGCCAGCTGGTAGCCAATGTGGACGACAGTGTGCAGGCGCTGAAAAACGGTATCTGTGATTTCCTGCTCGCCTTCGAAGACCCGACGCTGGATTCAGAGGCCTTTCGCAAGCTGGAAGTGCAAACCGAGCAGCTCATCCCGATTTGCAGGGGGGACGAGGAAGGCCGGCCGCTGTTCGATCTGGATGCGCCTGAGGGAAAAACCGTCCCTTACCTGGGGTATTCGGGGGGCATCTATCTTGGCCGCTGTGTTGATGCGCTGCTGGCCCGACCGCCGCATCCGGTAAAGTTGCGTCAGACGTTCGAGTCGTCCTTGGCAGACAGCCTGAAGGTGATGGCGTTGCAGGGCCTGGGTGTGGCCTGGGTGCCGTCCTTCGCCATTCGCGAGGAACTGCGCCAGGGCTTTCTGGTGGTCTGCGGGGCGCCGGCCTGGCAGCTGCCGCTGACCGTCTGCCTGTACCGTTGCAGCCGCCCCCTGAGCCGCGAGGCTGAAACGCTCTGGCAGGTGCTGGAACGGCGCTATGGAAACCCTGTTGTGGCACAGGAAGGGGCCTGAGGCATGAATGCCAGACCTGTGCGTGTTGTCAGTGCTGCCGTTGGCATGTTGCTGGTGCTGGTGGCGCTGCTGGCCAGCAATGCCCAGGCGGCGCGGGGCCAGACGTCCCGTGATGTGATTGTGGTAGGGGGCGACTATAACTATCCGCCCTACGAATTCATTAACAGTGATGGCGAACCCGATGGCTACAATATCGACCTGACCCGGGCCATCGCCGAAGTCATGGGCATGGATATCGAAATTCAGCTCGGTGCCTGGGCGGACATGCGCCAGCGCCTGGAGGCCGGGGAGGTGGATGCCCTGCAGGGCATTGCCTATTCGCAGGACCGTGCGCAAAAGTACGCATACTCGCCCTCCCATGCCATCGTGCATCAGTCGATATTCGCCCGCAAGGCTGATCCCGAAGTACAGGACATATCCGAGCTGCACGGCAAGGAAGTCATCGTGCAGGAGCGTGGAATTTTGCATGACGTAATCCTGAACGACGATGTCGGCGCCACCCTGATTCTGACGGATACCCACGCGGACGCTTTGCGTCTGCTGGCTTCCGGCAAGCACGACTATGCCCTGGTGGCAAACCTGCCGGGGCTCTACCTGGGGCGTGAACTTGAATTGTCCAATCTGGTGCCGGTGGGCCGGCCTTTTGCCGCACAGCGATACGGTTATGCGGTCATCAAGGGCAACGAGGAGCTGCTGGCACAGTTCAGCGAAGGCCTGGCCATTTTAAAAAACACCGGGCGCCAGCAGGCACTGTACGACAAATGGTTCGGCCCGCTCCAGGGGGCGGCCGTACCCTGGAAAAAAATCGGTCAGGCGGCGGGGGTGATGTCGCTGGTACTGCTGGTGGTGCTCGGTGGCATCATGGTCTGGAACCGCATGCTCACACGCGAAGTGTCGCGCCGCACACTGGAGCTGCAGCTGCAACAGCAAAAGCTGATCCAGGCCGACAAGATGACCTCGCTGGGTATTCTGGTGTCGGGGGTGGCCCACGAAATCAACAACCCCTGTGGTCTGCTGCTGCTTAACCTGCCGGTGCTGCAGGAGGTGTACCGCGATGCCGAGGAAATTCTTGAGGCCCACTACCAGGAACATGGTGATTTTGATCTGGGCGGGCTTTCCTACCTGCGCATGCGCGAGGAAGTGCCCCTGATGCTGGATGACATGCTCACCGGTGGCCAGCGCATCCGCCGTATCGTGGATGACCTGCGCGACTTTGCCCGCCAGGGGCCGGTGGAGCTGAACGAGTCGGTGGATCTCAATGCGGTAGTGGCCACCGCCATTCGCCTGGTGGACAACAGTATCCGCACCGCAACGAATCATTTCACTATGCGCTACGGTGACAACCTGCCGCTGTTTCGGGGCCATGGCCAGAAAATCGAACAGGTGGTGATCAATCTGATCATGAATGCCTGCCAGGCGCTGGGTTCGCGGGAGAACGCCATCACGGTGTCGACCGGCTTTGAGTCGGTCAGTGGCATGCTGTGGATGGAAGTGCAGGATCAGGGCCACGGTATAGAGACTGATAACCTTGCGCGTCTGAGCGACCCTTTCTTCACCACCAAGCGGGAGCAGGGCGGCATGGGGCTGGGGTTGTCTGTTTCCACCAGTATCGTGCAAGAGCACGGCGGTATGCTGGAGTACTATTCGGCGCCGGGCGTCGGTACCCGGGCGGTGCTGTCACTGCCGTTGACCCAGGCTAAAGAGTCAAAACAGGAGCCTGAAACAACATGAGCCAGAACCTGTATCTGTCCCTTGGTGTGTTGCCGGTGGACGAGGGTAGGGGCCGATTGCTGTGCAGCCTGGCCCGGCTGCAGGACATTTTCCTGCCGTTGCTGCCCGTATTGCATCCTGTATTGCGTAATGTGCCGGTAAATCCGGCGAAACAGGAACCTGAAACAACATGAGCCAGAACCTGTATCCGTCCTTTGGTGTGTTGCTGGTGGATGATGAAGCTTCTTTTCTGCGCAGCCTGAGCATTGCGCTGGAACGCAGCGGCGGCATCAATCATATCTATCGCTGTGAAGACAGCCGCGAAGCGCTGGGGGTCATTGCCCGCGAGCCTATCGGGCTGGTGCTGCTGGACCTCACGATGCCCCACCTGTCGGGCGAGGCGCTGTTGCAGCGTATCATCGAGGAACACCCGGATGTGGGTGTCATTATCATCAGTGGTCTGAACCAGCTGGAAACGGCGGTCAGCTGTATCCGCCAGGGCGCCTATGACTATTTCATCAAGACCACCGAAGAAGACCGCCTGATCGAGGGCATTCGCAAGGCGATTCGCATGCAGGAGATGCGCCTGGAGAACCAGGAAATGCGCCGGCGCTTTCTCAGCGATACCCTGGAACGCCCGGAGGTGTTCGAGGGCATTATCACGCGTGACAAGGGCATGCGTTCGGTGTTTCAGTACCTGGAGGCGGTATCCGCCAGTAGCCAGCCGGTACTGATCAGCGGTGAAAGCGGCACCGGCAAGGAGGCCATCGCCCATGCGGTGCATGCGCTGAGCGGTCGCAAGGGGCCCCTGGTAAGCGTCAATGTGGCGGGGCTGGATGACAATATCTTTGCCGATACGCTGTTCGGCCACCATCGCGGCGCCTTTACCGGTGCCGACAAGGCCCGGGCCGGCATGATCGAGCAGGCGGGCAGCGGCACCCTGTTCCTGGATGAAATCGGGGATCTGAGCCTGGCGTCCCAGGTGAAGCTGCTGCGCCTGCTGCAGGAAGGCGAGTATTACCCGCTGGGCAGTGACCGTCCCAAGCGCATGCGTGCCCGGGTAGTGGTGGCCACACATCAGAACCTGGAGCAAAAACAGCGCGATGGCGCCTTTCGCAAGGATCTGTATTACCGTTTGCGCACCCACCAGGTGGAGTTGCCGCCACTGCGCAAGCGTCGTGATGATATCGGCCTGCTGCTGGAGTATTTTCTGGCC
>JBFGZM010000075.1:0-11821 GCA_041586815.1 Marinobacterium sp.
ACCTTTGACATTCTGCGCAGCAAGGGCAGTCCTTTCTATGGCGCCTACTACGCCGGCATTGACCGCATTGAAGCCCCGGATCCGCATACCGTGACGTTTCATTTCAAGGGAGACAACAACCGCGAACTGCCGCTGATTGTGGGCCAGGCCAGCATTCTGCCCAGGCACTACTGGCAGGACCGCGCCTTTGACAGCCCCTCCCTCGACATACCGGTGGGGTCTGGCCCCTACCGCATAGAAAGCTTCGAGGCCGGCCGTTCGGTCACTTACAGCCTGCGGGATGACTACTGGGCTGCGGACCTGCCGGTCAAGCGCGGCCACGACAACTTTCGCCAGATGCGCTTTGACTACTACCGCGATGCCACTGTGGCGCTTGAAGCCTTCAAGGCCGGCGAATACGACTTCCGCCTCGAGACCTCATCCAAGGAATGGGCCACCGGCTATACAGGCCCGGCCTTCGAGGATGGCCGCATCCAGAAACAGGAACTGGCCAACGGCAATCCCACCGGCATGCAGGCCTTTATATTCAACACGCGACGTGACAAGTTCGCCGATCCGCGGGTCCGTGAAGCTTTGGGCTATGCGTTTGATTTCGAGTGGACCAACCGCAACATTTTCTACAACGCCTATACCCGCACCCACAGCTTTTTCTCCAACTCGGAAATGGCTGCCACCGAACTGCCAGGGCCGGACGAGCTGAAGCTGCTGGAACCGCTGCGCGACCAGATTCCGCCCGAGGTATTTACCACGATTTATCGCGCCCCCACCACCGATGGCAGCGGCAACATCCGCGGCGAGCTGCGCCAGGGCATGCGCCTGCTGCAAAGTGCAGGCTGGGAATACCGCAACAACAAGCTGGTGAACAGCGAGACGGGCGAAGCCTTTCGCTTCGAGATCCTGCTGGTGCAGAAGGAGTTCGAGCGCGTGATCGCGCCCATGATCCGCAACCTGGAACGCATGGGCGTGGACGTGGACATCCGCATTATCGACGTATCCCAGTACATCAATCGCCTGCGCAGTTTCGACTTCGACATGGTGGTCGGCTCTTTCCCGCAGTCCAGCTCGCCGGGGAACGAACAGCGTGATTTCTGGCACTCGGAACTGGCCGACATGCCCGGCACCCGCAACCTCGTCGGCATCAAGAACCCCGCCATTGACCGCCTGGTGGACACGCTGATTGCAGCTCCCGATCGCGCAAGCCTCGTTACCGCAGCCCGCGCCCTGGACCGGGTGCTGCAATGGAACCACTATGTCATCCCGCAGTTCCATATCGCCACCTACCGCATCGCCTACTGGAACCGCTTCGGCATGCCCGCGGTACGCCCGGCGTACAGTCTTGGCCTGGATACCTGGTGGACACTGCAACCTGACAGCACGGCCTCGTCAAACTGATGGCTGCCTATGTACTGCGCCGCCTGCTGCTGATCATACCGACGCTGCTGGGCATTCTGACCATCAATTTCATCATTATCCAGGCGGCGCCCGGCGGCCCCGTTGAACAGACTCTCGCCCAGCTCGAGGGCCTCAACATCGAGGCCACCGGGCGCATTGGCAGCGCGGTGCAAAGCGATATTGTTCAAAACAGCAATGGCGAGGGCAGCTACCGCGGCGCCCAGGGCATGGACCCGGCCCTGGTGGCGCAAATCGAAAAGCTCTATGGCTTCGACAAGCCCGCCCATGAACGCTTCTGGCAAATGCTCAAGAACTACCTGGTGTTCGATTTTGGCCGCAGCTTCTACAGCGACAAGCCGGTCACGACTCTGATTCTCGAGAAAATGCCGGTATCCATATCCCTCGGGCTCTGGACCACGCTGCTGACCTACCTGATATCGGTGCCGCTGGGCATCAAAAAGGCTGTGCGCGACGGAACCCCCTTCGACGTCTGGAGCAGCAGCGCCATTATTGTCGGCTATGCCATTCCCAACTTCCTGTTTGCCATTCTGCTGATCGTGGTTTTCGCCGGGGGCACCTATTTCAACTGGTTCCCGCTGCGCGGCCTGACGTCATCAAACTTCGAGGATCTCTCGCTGCTCGGCAAGGTTGGCGACTACTTCTGGCATATTGCCCTGCCCGTACTGGCCTCGGTCATCAGCAGCTTTGCCACCCTGACCATGCTTACCAAGAACTCGTTTCTGGACGAAATCGGCAAGCAGTATGTCCTCACCGCCAGGGCCAAAGGGCTGAACGAAAACCAGGTTCTGTACGGCCACGTGTTTCGCAACGCCATGCTGCTGATCATCGCCGGCATGCCCGCCGCACTGATAGGCATTTTCTTTACCGGCTCCATGCTGATCGAGGTGATTTTCTCCCTTGATGGCCTGGGACTGCTGGGGTACGAGGCGGTCATCAACCGCGACTATCCGGTCATCTTTGGCACCCTGTATATCTTCACGCTCATAGGCCTGGTACTGAAGCTGATCAGCGATATCACCTATGTGATTGTGGATCCGCGGATCGATTTCGAGAGCAGGGAAGGATGATACGACTCAATCCAATCAATCGTCGCAGGCTAGACAACTTTTGTGCCAACAAGCGCGGCTACTGGTCGCTCTGGCTGTTTGGCCTGCTGTTCTTTGCCAGCCTGTTTGCCGAGCTGATCGCCAACGATCGCCCGCTGGCGGTGCAGTTTCAGGGCGAGCTCTACTGGCCTGTTGCACAGGACTACAGCGAAACCCGCTTTGGCGGCGAGTTTGAAACCCTGGCCGATTTCAAGGACCCCTACATTCAGGACCTGATCCACAACCAGGGTCAGGGCTGGATACTCTGGCCGCCGATACGCTACAGCTATGACACCATCAACTACGACCTGTCAGTACCTGCACCCTCGCCGCCCAGCGGTGAAAACTGGCTCGGCACCGATGATCAGGGGCGCGATGTACTGGCGCGGGTTATCTACGGGTTTCGGATCTCTGTACTCTTCGCTCTGGTACTGACCCTGGCAAGCTCAGTGATCGGCGTTGTCGCCGGAGCCATCCAGGGCTACTACGGCGGCAAGGTTGACCTGCTGTTCCAGCGCTTTATCGAGATCTGGTCAGGCCTGCCGGTGCTGTTCCTGCTGATCATCCTGTCAAGCCTGGTACAGCCCAATTTCTGGTGGCTACTGGGCATCATGCTGCTGTTCTCGTGGATGAACCTGGTAGATGTCGTCCGGGCAGAGTTCCTGCGCGGCCGGAATCTGGAGTATGTGCGGGCCGCCCGTGCGCTGGGACTCGGCAACCGTTTGATCATGTTCCGCCATATTCTGCCCAATGCCATGGTCGCCACCCTGACCTTCATGCCTTTTATCTTCAACGGCTCGCTGGTCACCCTGACCGCGCTGGACTTCCTCGGCTTTGGCCTTCCGCCCGGCGCACCCTCACTGGGTGAGCTGGTTGCCCAGGGCAAGTCCAACCTGCACGCCCCCTGGCTCGGCATCACGGCCTTCTTTGCCCTGGCCATCATGCTGACACTGCTGATCTTCATCGGCGAAGCCGTGCGCGACGCCTTCGATGCAAGGAAACTCAAGCTGTGACACTGCCACCTGTAACCCGACACCCGTGCCATCCACCCGCGTACAGGAGACTGCCAGCATGAGCGAGACACTGGTTGCCGTCAGCGATCTGTCTGTACGGTTCGAGCAGGACGGCCAGGCCATTGATGCCGTGCGCAACATCAGCTTTGATATCCCCCGCGGCAAGACCCTGGCACTGGTAGGCGAGTCAGGTTCCGGCAAATCCGTCACGGCGCTGTCGATACTGCGCCTGCTGCCCTATCCCCGGGCCAGCCATCCCAGCGGCAGCATCCAGTACCAGGGGGAAGACCTGCTGCTGGCCGACGAGCCGCGCCTGCGAAAAGTCCGCGGCGACCGTATCGGCGTTATCTTCCAGGAACCCATGACCTCCCTGAATCCGCTGCACACCCTGGAAAAGCAGATTGGCGAAACCCTGCTGCTGCACAAGGGCCTCAGCGGCATTCAGGCGCGGCGGCGCATCCTCGAACTGCTGACCCTGGTGGGCCTGCCGGAGCCGGCATCCCGCCTTGGCAGCTACCCCCACGAACTCTCCGGAGGCCAGCGCCAGCGCGTCATGATCGCCATGGCTTTGGCCAACGAGCCCGAGCTGCTGATCGCCGATGAGCCTACCACCGCACTGGACGTCACCATCCAGGAACAGATACTGGAGCTGCTGGCACGGCTGCAGCAACAGCTTGGCATGGCCATCCTGCTGATCACCCACGACCTCAACATTGTGCGACGCCATGCGCATGAAGTGTGCGTCATGTATCAGGGTGCAATCGTCGAACAGGCCAGCACCCAATCGCTCTTTGCTGACCCGCAACACGCCTACACGCGCCGTCTGCTCGACGCGGAGCCCTCGGGCGGGCCGGCAGAACCTCCTGCAACGTCGGAGGACATCGTGGCGACGGATAATCTGCGTGTCTGGTTTGCGATCAAGAAGGGCCTGTTCAAGCGCGTGTCAGAATACATCAAGGCCGTGGACGGCGTGTCACTGCAGCTGCCCCGCGGTCAGACTCTGGGTGTTGTCGGCGAATCAGGCAGCGGCAAAACGACCCTGGGACTGGCAATACTGCGACTGATTCGCAGCGAAGGCAGCATCCGCTTCGAGGGCGAGGCCATAGACGGCCTGGCACAAAAACATGTCAAGCCGCTGCGACGCCAGCTGCAGGTGGTCTTCCAGGACCCCTACGGCAGCCTGAGCCCACGCATGCCCATCAGCGATATCATCAGCGAGGGTCTGGAAATACACGGTATCGGTGACAGCCCCGCCGCACGGGAGCAGCTGATTATCGACGCCCTGCAGGAGGTGGGGCTGGACCCTGCAAGCCGGCACCGCTATCCCCATGAATTTTCCGGCGGCCAGCGCCAGCGCATCGCCATTGCTCGCGCCCTGGCACTGAAACCCAAACTGATTATTCTGGACGAGCCCACCTCGGCCCTCGATCGCACGGTACAGAAGCAGATTGTCGATCTTTTGCGTGAACTGCAACAGCGCCACCGCCTGAGCTACATCTTTATCAGCCACGACCTGGCCGTGGTCCGGGCGCTGAGTCACCAGTTGCTGGTCATGAAGCAGGGCAAGGTTGTCGAACAGGGGCCCGCAGCACGCATCTTCGAAACACCCACCCACGATTACACCCGCCAGCTGCTTGACGCGGCTTTCCGCTAGGTTTTCGGCGCCAATAAAAAAGCCACCAGGGCGGCAAGACCCCGGTGGCTCTATTGACTCTTCTCAGCGGCTGTCATCCGCCGCCCGGCTCAGTTCTTTTCAATCTCCGCCGCACCCTTGAGCGTGCGCACCAGGTCCTGATAATCCTGCTGGCCCTGTCGCCCGGCGAGATAACCCCGCATGGCCTTGAGCTCGTCCGCAGACACGGCTTCATCCAGGTTGGGAGTCTTCACTGCCCTGAGGGCAATGACGGCCCGACCGCCCGCAGTCAGCTCCACCGATGCGAAGCTGTTAGCGTCGGCCTGCGGCTGCGGCATGCGAAACAGCTCGGCACGCACTTCACTGACCAGCTCCTGACTGGCACGACCGACATCGGCAAGCTCGGTCAATGACTGCCCCTGCTCAGCCGCAAGCGCCTCGATATCGGCACCCTGCTTCAGTTGCACAAGCAGCTCATCTGCCAACTCATCCAAACGTGCGGCGGTCTTCTCGTCCAGCAGCTCCTGGCGAATGCTCTGCGCCACCTCATCCTGCGTCTGCTGACGCGGGCGCAGATGTTCCTGCACTCGAATGACAACACTGCGTCCGGTATCCAGCTCGATGGGCGCACTGTTGACGCCATCGTTGATCAGTTCCGGCGAAAACGCCGCTGCCACGACCCGTGGGTGGGAGCTGATTTCATCATTGCCGCCACTGCGACCAAAAGGCTCGGCGGTCTGTATTTCGAGCTGCAGTTCTTCAGCGGGTTCTTCCAGGTTGCCGGACGAGAAGGTGACATCAGCAAGACGTTCGAGCTGCTCGACATAGCGGCTTTCCCCTTTCTGCGTCAGGATCTGCTCACGCAGCTCAGCCTGCATCTCCTCAAAAGACGGCGCCTGGGTCTGCACAATATTGCCCAGCTTGATCAGGTGGTAGCCGAACTCGGTCCTGACCGGCGCCGATACCTCACCTTCATCGCCCAGAGCGAAGAGCGCATCTTCGAAAGGCCCTACAAACATGCCACGGGCGTTCAGCCCCAGGTCACCACCACTGGCGGCAGACCCCGGATCATCAGAATTTTCCCGCGCCAGCGTCGCGAAATCAGCTCCGTCGTCCAGCTGCTTTTTCAGCGCCTGCGCCTTGGCTTCCGCCGCCGCCGCGTCCTGCTCATCGGAGATTTCGATCAGGATATGGGCCGCTTCGCGCTCCTCATCGGAGTTGAATACCGCCAGCATCTGCTGATACTGGCCTTGCAGCTCGGCATCAGTGACCTCGATATCCCCCAGCAAGCTGGCCTTGTCCAGCAACAGATAGCGAATACTTACCTGCTCTTCGGTCTGGTAAAGCTCACGCTGCGTTTCATAGCGTTCCGCGATATCAGCCTCGGTGATTTCAATCTGCGCCCTCACCGGCTCTGCCGGCAGCTCAAACCAGGCCATATCACGGGTCTGTCGGTCCAGAGACAGCAGGCTCTTCAGCTGGCTGTCGGTTACGAACGCAGACAACTGATAACCGGATCTTTCCTGCTCGATCAGGGTTTCACGACGCAGATAGTCCCGATAGGTCAGTGGTGTAAGCCCGACATTGCGCAACACGGCTTCGAACTGATCACGGTCGAAGGTGCCGTCAATCTGAAAGTCACTGGTACTTACGATCATCTGATCCAGCATCTGCGGCGAAATTGCCATGCCCTGCTCCTGGGCCGACTGAACCAGCACCGCATCATCAATCAGGCGGTCAAGCACCATGGAGCGAATCAGATTGTCATCCAGTGCGGCAGGATCGGCATTTTCGCCCATCTGGGCCAGCAACTGACGGCGCTGCAGTTCGACGGCGCGAAACAGCTCATTCTCGCCAATATCCTCACCATTGACGACTGCCGGCGCCTTGGCACCCGTTGTCAGACCGACCAGCGACTCGACACCGAACAGGGCGAAGGTCACCACAATCAGACCCACAATAACTTTTGCAACGATACTTTGGGAATTATCCCTGATGGACTGCAACATGCTGAATCCAAAAAATCAAATGTACGAGATTAAAAAAAAAGCGCATTCAATCGAATACGCTTTTTTTGTATTAGATGGTACAAAAACGCATCTTGATATTTTTTGTACCCAACCCAAACCGGAACCTGATCAAAAAACAATCGCTTGCTCCCTGCGTATCCTGAAAAGAAAAAACCTGACGGCAGAACCTTTTCAACGTAGTACAAAAACCGATCGACTGATATTTAACCATTCAACTTATACATACGTACGATGGAGACTCAAATAAAGCACTCTCACACCGTTAAAAATACTTTGGCACAGCAGCTAACAATATTTATATCCGATTGCAGAACCCGAAACAGCAAACCTGTAAACGTCTTGCTGCTTCAGTGTCCGGGCTACGAAAATGGCTCGATATTTCAAAGCCATTTTCCGGCACCTCTTCGGCAACTTGATTTACGCCCCTGAGGACAGTCAGCCAGTGTCGAAGTGTGCCGAACGATCAGATTCTTACTTGTTTACCGCGTCCTTCAGAGCCTTGCCCGGCTTGAAAGTCGGCAGGGTTGCGGCTGCAATCTCGATCGGCTGACCGGTTTGCGGATTACGGCCGGTGCGTGCGGCACGCTCTTTGACACCAAAGGTACCAAATCCTACCAGCGCAACAGAGTCACCTTTTTGCAGAGCACCAGAGATGCTTTCCAGAGCAGAGTCCAGTGCACGGCCAGCAGCTGCTTTTGGAATGTCAGCAGAAGCTGCAATAGCATCAATCAGTTCAGACTTGTTCACGATGTTCCCCTTGAATCCAATTCGTTATGTTCTTGTGTAACCTAGTCCATGCCCAGCAAGACGATCAGGCACTTTATACCAACTGGCAGAAACGGCTGTCAAGCAGACGCCACGCGGTTTCTGCCGATGCTGCCGATTAATGAGTCTTTATTTGCCCAGACTCATCCTTCACCGTTTTTTTATCGGAAGCGACAGGCTCCTTCAGATCATTTTCACGCGGTTTGGGCTGGTATTTGAGTGCAATATCCAGTACGTCGTCAATCCACTTGACCGCTTTAATTTCCAGATCCGCCTTTATATTATCCGGAATTTCCTTCAAATCACGCTCATTTTCCTGCGGAATGATCACGGTGCGAATGCCACCACGGTGTGCCGCCAGCAGTTTTTCCTTGAGCCCGCCGATCGGCAACACCTGCCCGCGCAGAGTGATTTCACCGGTCATGGCGACATCCGCCCGCACCGGAATCCCCGTCAGTACCGACACCAGCGCCGTGCACATGCCAACGCCCGCACTGGGGCCATCCTTGGGCGTAGCGCCTTCGGGAACATGGATATGAATATCGCTCTTTTCGTGGAAGTCCGCCGCTATTCCCAGACTTTCAGCGCGACTGCGCACCACGGTCAGCGCGGCCTGTATGGACTCTTTCATCACATCACCCAGGCTACCCGTGGTTACCTGACGCCCCTTGCCAGCCACAACAGCCGCCTCGAGATTGAGAATTTCGCCGCCCACCTGGGTCCAGGCAAGCCCCGTCACATGACCGACCTGATCCTCTTCCTCGGCAATGCCAAAGCTGTGCCGGCGCACGCCACTGTAATGCTCCAGCTCTTCGCCGCCAATGACCCGCTTCTCGCCCTTGAACTGCCCCAGGGACAACTCCTTGACCAGCTTGCGGCAGATCTTGGCGATCTCGCGCTCCAGACCGCGCACGCCGGCTTCGCGGGTGTAATAGCGAATCAGGTGCTTGATGGCTTCATCGCTGATTTCAATTTCCGATGCCTTGAGACCATTCTGCGACAGCTGTTTGGTGACCAGATACTTGCGGGCGATGTTGAGCTTTTCGTCCTCTGTGTAGCCCGGAATACGAATAATTTCCATGCGGTCCAGCAGCGGACCCGGAATGTTCATCGAGTTCGAGGTACAAACGAACATGACGTCGGACAGATCGAAATCGACCTCCAGATAATGATCGTTGAAGGTGCTGTTCTGTTCCGGATCCAGCACTTCCAGCAACGCGGAGGCCGGATCTCCGCGCTGATCCATGCCCATCTTGTCAACTTCGTCCAGCAGAAACAGCGGGTTCTTGACACCCACCTTGCACATCTTCTGAATCAGCTTGCCGGGCATGGAACCGATATAGGTACGGCGATGACCGCGAATCTCGGCCTCGTCCCGCACGCCACCGAGTGCCATGCGTACGTACTCGCGATTGGTTGCCCGCGCAATGGAGCGCCCCAGTGAGGTCTTGCCGACACCCGGAGGGCCCACCAGGCACAGAATAGGCCCCTTGAGCTTGCGCACACGCTTCTGCACGGCCAGGTATTCAAGAATGCGATCCTTGACTTCCGCCAGGCCGTAGTGGTCCTCGTTGAGGATCTTCTCGGCCCGCTTCATGTCGTGGCGGACCTTGGAGCGCTTGGCCCAGGGTATCTGCAGCATCCAGTCGATATAGCCGCGCACCACCGTGGCTTCGGCCGACATGGGCGACATCATCTTGAGCTTGTTGTATTCGCCCAGCGTCTTGTCGTACGCCTCCTTGGGCATGCCGGCACCGTCAATACGGCGCTTGAGCTCGTCCATGTCATTGGTGCCGGACTCATCCAGATCACCGAGTTCTTTCTGAATGGCCTTCATCTGCTCATTCAGGTAGTACTCGCGCTGGCTCTTTTCCATCTGCTTCTTGACCCGGCCACGGATGCGCTTTTCCACCTCCACCAGATCAATTTCGGATTCCATCAGCGCCATCAGATGCTCCAGGCGCTTGTGGTTATCCAGCATTTCGAGGATATGCTGCTTTTCGTCCAGCTTCAGGGACATGTGCGCCGCGATAGTATCCGCCAGGCGGCCAATATCATCGATATTCTGCAGCGAGGTCAGCACCTCGGACGGTATTTTCTTGTTGACCTGAATAAAGCGTTCAAACTGGTCCAGCGCCGTGCGCTTGTAGATTTCGGACTCGGCAGGATCAGCCTCTTCAACCCTGAGCACCGACACCCGGGCGGTAAAGCTGTCATCGGTCTGGTGAAAGCTTTCGATATTGGCGCGGTAATCCCCCTCCACCAGTACCTTGATAGTGCCATCCGGCAATTTGAGCATTTGCAGCACGGATGCAACGGTGCCGACCTCAAACAGCCCTTCGGCAACCGGCTCGTCATCAGACGCGTTTTTCTGAGCGACCAGCAGTATTTCCTTGTTACTGTTCATGGCCGCTTCGAGGGCCTGAATCGACTTTTCACGACCGACGAACAGCGGAATGACCATGTGCGGATAGACAACTACGTCGCGCAGCGGCAATACCGGAAGCTCGATGGCTACAGCATCCTCTTTTGCTTCAATCTGATCCATGTGGATGATGCCTCTTTGCAGAGCACCCGCCCCTAGCGCTGACGAATGCAAGAACCTTGGAAATAATGGTAATACCAATCAATGGGGCTGGAGCATGGAAATACAAGCGAAAGACAGAAAAAAACCGCAATCAGTTAATACAGCGGCACACCATGACGGCCAAACCGCCACGCCAGCCACACCATCCCCGTTTGCTGCACCGCAACGCACCGGGGCTTACTCCGTTATATCAGCAACCGGGGGGACAGGACAACGACCCAAAAAAGAACGGGGCCCTGCGTGCAGGACCCCGTTCTTGATAGCAGCTTACTTGTAGTAGGCTTTTTCGGTATTGCTGTGATCGGTTTCATCGCGCACGGCGATCAGGCCCGGTACACGTTCAAGCAGTGTTTTTTCCACGCCATCCTTGAGCGTCATGTCCACGGCGCTGCACCCCTGGCAACCGCCACCGAACTTGAGCACGGCAATATGGCCATTCTCCTCTTCCACCAGCTGAACCAGCTTGACCTCGCCCCCATGGCTTGCCAGCCCCGGGTTGATGTCGGAATACAGAATGTAATTGATCTGCTCTTCCATCGGGCTGTCGGCAGACACCTTCGGCACCTTGGCATTGGGCGCCTTGATGGTCAGCTGCCCGCCCATGCGGTCTTCGGCGAAGTCGATCATGGCCTCCTCCAGGTACGGCAGGCTGTTGCGCTCCAGATAGAACCGGATAAGCGTCAGCTCCAGCAGCTCGTCGTCAGCAATCACCTCATCGGGACGGCAGTATGCCAGACAGGTTTCGGCATAGGGCGTGCCCGGCTGAGTTACAAACATCCGCACGGAGATGCCTTCGGCGTCCTGCTTCGCCAGCAGGTCAGCCAGGTATTTTTCAGCACTTTCGGTAACCGTGATATTCATGGGAATTACAGGACTCCTAACGTCGCAAACTGACAGGGCTAATACAGCGAAGGATACACGCTATCTAATTCCGAGTAAATTGATCAGCTATTACGCCACCGCCCCACTGCTGTCATAATTCTGCTAGAATTGCCGCCTCGTTTTTCACCACCTCCTGCAGCCCGCTACCCGAGCCCGATGAGCCAACCGCAACGTGTGCGCACCATATTGACACTGGGTCTGCCCATTATCGGCGGCATGCTGTCTCAAAGCCTGCTGAACCTGGTGGACGCCGCCATGGTCGGACGCCTGGGGGAGAAGGCACTGGCGGGGGTCGGCATTGCTGGCTATGCCAATTTCATCGCCATCAGCTGCATTATCGGCCTGTCGTCGGCGGTGCAGTCCCTGGTGGCACGGCGCCATGGCGAAGGCCGGCGCAGGGAAATGGCCCGACC
>JBFGZM010000076.1:0-11730 GCA_041586815.1 Marinobacterium sp.
GCTGCCGGCGGGATGAAGGCGTAACCGCCCGGTTGCAGGCGATGGACATTGCCCTGCAGCGTCAGCTCGACCTCACCCTCAACCACGAAGAGGACCGCTTCTGCGTTCGGGTCCTGTTCCGGCTTGTCGCTGCCACCACCCGGGCTGACTTCGACGATGTACTGGGAGAAGGTTTCGGCGAAACCGGACAGTGGTCGCGCCAGAACCCAAAGACGGGTGTTGTCCCAGAAGGGCAGATGGCTGGTGACGATATCCCGCATGACCCCCTTGGGAATCACGGCGTAGGCTTCGGTAAACATCGCGCGGTCGGTCAGCAGTTCGTGTTGGCTCGGATGCCCGCCCCTGGGGGCGTAGTAGCTTGTCTTGGACATGAATGCCTCTTCGGTTGGTGATCTTGATTCGCGGTCGCCCTGTCCTGAACCGATGTATCCCGCGGGAAGAACCGGGCCTGGAATTCAGGCACAGTGGAAAACGCGTGCAGAGTGCCCCTTGGGCGTCACTCGCGTGGCAATGCAGCCTACATATTGTATACAATCACTAGCATTCGCAAATTAAATGTTTGGATAGCTGTTATTCGATTTGGCAATAGTAATTCGGCATGTTCATGGCTGCCATGGGAACCCTTGCCTGGGCTATGAAAACGCCAGTCGCATCGCCAAGCAGGCGGTGGAAAACGGCCAGAGCGTGCGCGACATCGTGCTCAGTGAAGGCCTGTTAACCGAGCTGGAGCTGGATGACATCCTCAGTGCGGAAAACATGACCCAGCCGCGGCGCCTGAAAAAAAACACGTCAACGACAACCGTTGCCTGATTCAAAGGAGACCCCCATGACGGACAAGCACAAAGATTACTGGTTAGGCCTGCAGGCCAGGACTGAACTGCGCACCCAGGCCTGGATCGACGGGCGCTTTGTACCCGCCAGCGATGGCCAGACATACGACACTCGCAACCCGGCCACCAACGCGCTGCTGGCACAGAATGCAGCCTGCACCGGCGATGATGTGGATACTGCGGTACGTGCCGCACGGCGCAGCTTTGAAGCCGGTGTCTGGTCCGATGCCTCACCCGTCGAGCGCAAGGCGGTGATCAAGCGCCTGGCGGCGCTGATTCGCGAGAATGCGGATGAGCTGGCGCTGCTGGAAACCCTCAACGTCGGCAAGCCGGTGCAGGAATCGCTGAATATCGATATGCAGGGCGCCGCCGGCTGCTTCGAGTGGTATGCAGAAGCCGCCGACAAGCTGTACGGTGAAGTGGCCCCCACCGATGGCAACAATATCGCCACCATCACCCGCGAACCCGTGGGTGTGGTCGCGGCGGTGGTGCCCTGGAACTTCCCGCTGGATATTGCTGCCTGGAAACTGGCGCCTGCGCTTATAAGCGGCAACTCCGTGGTACTCAAACCGGCTGAACAGTCACCGCTCACGGCACTGCGCCTGGCGGAACTGGCAAAAGAAGCGGGTCTGCCGGATGGTGTTCTTAACGTCGTGACAGGCCTGGGTGAAGTGGTTGGCAAGGCACTGGGCCTGCACATGGATGTCGACTGCCTGGCCTTTACCGGCTCCACCGCCGTGGGCAAGCTGTTTATGGGCTATGCGGCGCAATCCAACATGAAGCAGGTGTGGCCGGAAACCGGCGGCAAGAGCCCGAACCTGATTTTTGCCGACTGCGATCTCGATGCGGCGGTGGAAAACGCTGTCAATGGTATCTTCTTCAACCAGGGTGAGGTCTGTTCAGCCAATTCGCGGATTCTGGTGGAGCGCAGTATCCACGCTGCCTTTATCGAGAAATTCGTCGCCAGGGCCCGTTCACTCAAGGTGGGTGATCCGCTGGACAGCGACACCCGTGTTGGCGCCCTGATTGACAGCAATCATGCAGGCAGCGTGCGTCAGCATATCGACAGGGCCGAGCAGGACGGCGCATTGCTGCTCACCGGAGGCAGCGGCGAGACGGGCAGCAACCAGCTGGCACCAACCATCTTTGATGGCGTAACGCCGCAGATGTCCATCGCCCGGGATGAAGTCTTCGGCCCGGTGGCGGCCGTCATCGTGTTCGATGACGAAGCCCAGGCGCTGCAGATCGCCAACGATTCCATCTATGGCCTGGCGGCTTCTGTGTGGACGACGAACCTGAACCGTGCGCATCGCGTTGCCCGCAAGCTGCGCGCCGGTACGGTATCGGTCAACACCATGGATGCGCTGGACTTCAGCACACCCTTTGGCGGTTACAAGCAATCCGGTTTTGGTCGCGACCTGTCGTTGCACGCGCTGGAAAAGTTCACCCAGCTGAAAACTACCTGGATAAAACTCGGCTAATGGCGGCAGAGCAAAAAGCGCCCCTCGGGGCGTTTTTTTTGCCTGGCTATTAATTCGCATTCAGGCGAAACAGCACAGGTCCGGTCGGGGTGGGGGCCTGCTTGTGGTGACTGTTATTGATGAGGGGATCGACAGGCACGACTTCCAGGGCGCAGGGGAGGCTGGGCATCAGCAGGGGCATCAGGTGGTGACCGTCGATCGCGGGATCCAGCCAGCGGGTGTGCAAGTCGGTGGGCAGCATCACGGGCTGGCGGGGGTGTATCTGCTCCATGCCAGGAGCGGCGGCTGTGGTGAGAATGGTGCAGCTGTGGATCGTCTCGCGGCCATGTCCCCACTGCTCCCATAGGCCTGCGAAAGCAAAGACACCCTCAATCGGCTGGATGGAATAGGGCTGCTTGTGGCCCGCTTCGGTGCGCCACTCGATGAAGGATGACGCCGGAATAATGCAGCGCTGGTGCTTGAGCGGGCCGCTAAAGGCCTTGCTGCTGGCCAGTGTTTCGGCCTTGGCATTGAACATCGAGTAGCGGGTGTCGGGTGCTCGGGCCCAGTGCGGGATCAGCCACCAGCGCATGTCGACAAGTTCGTTGTACTGGTCGACCTGGCGTATCACCGGCACCTGCTCCGTTGGCGCCAGGTTATAGCGGGTATGAACCCGCTTGCTGATACCCAGTTCATCCAGGAGCCCCTGGGTGAAGGGATCGTCTATCACGTTGTAGCGTCCGCACATCGATTGATACCCTGCAAGGTTACTGACGATCACAGAATAGCGAATCCAGGTTGAAGTCACTAATGCCCGGGGTCGTCGAGCCCCTGTTCCCCTGAAGCTTCCAGACCTCGCTGTTTGACGCAGCCTTTGGACAAACTGGCGCATTGTGACCGGCTTTTCGGGGCATCAACTCGTCGCAGGCTTAGAGGCCAGCCGTTACGAACTGGCCAGGCTGATGTCTTGCGGGGGCAATAAAAAAAGGGCTACCCGAAGGTAGCCCCAAAAAGGTCCGGCAGGGCCAGACCCGAGTGGTTGGGGACGTGGATCCCCAGAGAACAACGTTACGCAGCGGTGGGCGCGGCAGCCTTGCGCGGTGCGGCTTTGGCAGGCGCTTTTTTCTCGGTTTCTGCGGCAGCCGGTGCGGCGGTGAAGGCGCTCAGATCTGCAAACTTGCTGAAGTCCGCGAACTTGCTCATGTCGGTAAATTTGCTGAAATCGGCAAACTTGCTGAAATCGCCAAAGTAGCTGGTCGGCATTTCAGACAGCTCGGAGATGCTTTTCTCGACGATTTCGCTCAGCTGATCCTTGGCTTCGGTCAGGGTAGCGATTTCCTGCTCGGCAACATCGGTCAGTTTCGATTCCAGCGCCTTGAAGAACTGAACCTGCAGTTCTACGGCAGACTTGGGCTCCTTGACCTCAGTCAGGGCTTTCATCTGGGAGATGCTGCTGTTGAACAGGTCTGTCACGCAGGCGGACTGAAGGGCGAACAGTTTTTCAGCCGCTTTCTTGTTGACTTCGGTGATGTCAACAACAGGCTGCATCTTGTCTTTCAGGTCTTTCATCATATCGTTGTACATGTTTGTTACCTCAATTTGATATTGGCGGCGTTAACTGGAATCAAATTTGTGCGTTGCAGCAATTGAGATCAAATATAGAGCGAGGGAATCGCTCTGTCAATCCGAAATGTTGCGCTGCACAAAATATTTTTCAAAGACCCAATCTGTACTGATATCCCTGTGCCGGGCGCTGCGATGCGGTTGACGAGCGCCTCGGTATGGATTGCAACGCAGGTGCGAAGAACCTGTTGTGAGGCTGTGAAAACCGCTGTCCGGCACGGAACATCGGCGTCAATCTAGCACTCCAATGCAACAGTTTTTTGAAACCGCGCGCGGAGCCTATAGAATGGGCGTTTGCGTTTTTCATCAAGGTCGCAGTGACGACCACGGACAGGTTGAGGCACATCGCTTTCATGCAGACACAGAACTGTCATTCCAGCTTTCGTTTTCTCCGCAGTGAAGTCATCGAGTCACTGAACATTGAAATGGCGGAGTATGAGCACCAGCAAACCGGCGCACGGCATTACCATATCGCCGCCGATAACGAAGAAAACGTATTTCTCGTGGCGTTTCGCACCGTACCGATGGATTCCACCGGGGTGGCCCACATGCTTGAACACACCGCGCTCTGCGGCAGCGCGCGCTATCCGGTACGTGACCCTTTCTTCATGATGACACGGCGTTCGCTCAATACCTTCATGAACGCCTTTACCAGCTCCGACTGGACGGCCTATCCGTTCGCCAGCCAGAACCGCAAGGACTACTTCAACCTGCTGGACGTTTATCTGGACGCGACCTTCTTCTCGCGCCTCGATCCGCTGGACTTTGCTCAGGAAGGTCACCGCATGGAGTTCAGCGAAACCGGTAATCCGGACTCACCGCTGGTCTACAAGGGGGTGGTGCTGAACGAAATGAAGGGAGCGATGAGCTCCGCCGTGTCCACCCTGTACCAGACACTGGGCAAACACCTGTTCCCGACCACAACCTACCATTACAACAGCGGCGGTGATCCGGAGTGCATTACGGATCTGAGCTACGACGAACTGCTGGCGTTCTACCGCAGCCACTACCATCCGAGCAATGCCGTTTTCATGACCTTTGGCAATATTGAGGCACAGGAACTGCAGGCCCGCTTTGATGCCCAGGCCCTGGCGCAATTTGAACGCCTGGACAGCCATATCCGGGTGACAGACGAAAAACGCTTGCATGCGCCGGTTCGTGTCGAGGAAGCCTATGCGCTGGATGAGGAAGACCTGTCTGGCAAGACCCACCATGTAATGGGCTGGCTGCTGGGTCAGTCGATCGATCTGGAAGCGCAGCTGCGTGCCCATTTGCTGTCCCGCGTACTGCTGGACAACAGCGCATCCCCGCTGCGTCATGCCCTGGAATCCAGTGAGCTGGGCAGCGCACCCTCGCCGCTGTGCGGGCTGGAAGACTCCAATCGCGAGATGAGCTTCATGTGTGGTCTGGAAGGCAGCGACCCGCAGCACGCCGAGGCCTTCGAAAAACTGGTACTGGATACCCTGAATGATGTGGCCGAAAACGGTGTGCCACAGGAAATGCTGGAAGCCCAGCTGCATCAGCTGGAGCTGTCACAGCGTGAACTCAGCGGTGACGGTTACCCCTACGGCCTTAACCTGATCATGTCGTCCATTTCGGCGGGCATTCATAACGGTGATCCCATCGCCGTGCTGAACCTGGATCCGGTACTGGAAAAACTGCGTGAGGACATCAAGCAGCCTGACTACATCCAGAGCATGGTACGCGAACTGCTGCTGGACAATGGCCATCAGGTACGGCTGACCCTGCGCCCGGACAGCAAGCTGGCAGCAAGACGCGATGCCGCCGAAGCCGCTCAGCTGGAGGCCATCCGCACACAACTGAGCGACAGCGAAAAGCAGCAGATCATTGCCCAGACCGAGGCGCTGGAAGCGCGCCAGATGCAGGAAGATGACGAAACCATTCTGCCCAAGGTCGGCATCAGTGATGTGCCAGCGCAGATGAAAATTCCGCAGCCTCAGCGACAGCAGCAGTCGCCGCTGGCACTGGATGCCTATGCCCAGGGCACCAATGGTCTGGTGTACCAGCAGCTCATTATCGATCTGCCGGCGCTGGATGCCCAGGAGCGTCGTTTGCTGCCACTCTTTACCCATTGCCTGACGGAACTGGGCTGCGGTGAGCGTGACTACAAGCAGAACCAGCAGTACCAGTCCCAGGTATGCGGCAGCATCGGTGCCTATACCGAGGTTCGCGGTGCCATCGACAATGAACAGCAGGTCAGCGGTTTCCTGGTGCTGTCCGGCAAGGCGCTGGCCAGCAAGCAGCAGGAGCTGGTCGACCTGATGCACGAAACCCTGCAGGCGGCACGCTTTGACGAGCTCAAGCGTCTGCGTGAAATTGTCGCCCAGACCCGCACCCGCAAGGAGCAGAGCATCACCGGACAGGGGCATGCGCTGGCGATGAGCGCCGCCGTTGCCCGCATGAGCCCGGCGGCCCAGCTGGGCCACGAGTCCCGCGGGCTGGAAAGCATCCGCTTTATCAAGTCTCTGGATGCTTCCCTCAAGGACGACAGCGCTCTGGCCCAACTGGCGTCCCAGCTGGAGGGCATCAAGCACAAGTTGCAGCAGGCGCCGCGTCGCTTCCTGCTGGTGGGGGATGCCGATCAGCAGGACAGCATGCAGCAGCAGATCGAAGCGCGCTGGCAGGACGTGGCGGTCAGCCCGGACTTCAGCGCTTTCGCACTTCAGCCGGTACGCGAGTCCGTGCGTCAGCTCTGGACCACCAGTACCCAGGTGAACTTCTGTGCCAAGGCGTACCCCACGGTGCCGGTGGAACACGAAGACTCGGCGGCGCTGACTGTGCTGGGCGATTACCTGCGCAACGGTCACCTTCACCGAGCCATTCGCGAGAAAGGCGGCGCCTACGGTTCTGGCGCGGGTCAGGACTCCTCCGATGCGGTGTTCCGTTTCTTCTCGTACCGCGATCCGCGTCTTGCCGAGACCCTGGCTGACTTCGATGCCTCCGTGCGCTGGTTACTCGATAGCCCCCAGGACCCGCAGAAGCTCGAAGAGGCCATCCTGGGTGTGGTCAGCTCCATCGACAAGCCGGGTTCTCCGGCGGGTGAAGCCAAGCAGGCGTACCACAGTGCCCTCTTTGGCCGCACGGCCGAGCAGCGCCGCGCATTCCGTCAGCGCATTCTGGCGGTAACGCTGGAGGACCTGACCCGGGTAGCTGAGCGTTACCTCACCGGCGACAATGCCAGCATTGCTGTGGTGACCAACCCGGCAGGTGCCGCCAAGATGGGCGAGGGCTACGAAGTCATCGCCATCTAACCGAGCCGGCTGGCCTGTCTCCCGGCGGGGGCCGGCCAGCGACCCGGTTCAGGCAGGCCCCGTTCGCGGGGCCTTGTTTTTTGGGGCCTTGTTTTGAGGACAGGGCAACGGGCGTAACGGGCAACCGTAGCGCCGAATCCGCTATCCGGTTAACGGAGTTCGCATGCAACTGGCACTCAGCGCCCGCAGTCGGCGCCGATGGGGTTTCTGGCTCGCAGGATTGGGGCTGTCGGCCGCGCTGTCGCTGGTGGCGGCGGATCGCGCGCGGGACTGGACGCTGCAAAATCTGCAGCGCTCCGGTACCGAAGTTCTGCTCACGCGTATTGGCGAAATACGCGGCTGGCTCGACAGCTATGACTATCTGCCGTTTCTGCTGACGCAAAACCGGGATGTACGGGCGCTGTTGCTGTATCCCAACCAGGACATGGGCGTGCGGGTGAGTCGCTACCTGGAACAGACCAGCCTGGTGGCCGGCTCCAGCGCGCTCTTTATTCTGGATGGCAATGGCCGGGCTGTTGCCTACAGTCGCTGGCGTGATCAGCAGGACTTTTATCTGCGATCGCATCGCGCACGCAATTACTTCACGGATGCCCGCGAGGGGCATCAGGGCCGGCGCTTCAGGATCGATTCGGATCAGCAGCAACCGGCGTTTTACTTGTCGGCGCCGATTTACGACGAGCAGCGTTTTATCGGTGCGGCGGTGGTGCGTCTGAGCCTTGAGCTGTTGCAGGAGCGGCTGGGCCCGGGATTGCCCTGGATGCTCAGCAGCAGCGACGGCCAGGTGTTTGCCGCCTCGGACAGAGACTGGCTGCAGCAACCCTTTGCCGAGCTGACCCAGGGCGCCCGGGAGCGCCGGCTGGATAACGGCACTACCGTTGCGCTCTGGCCATCGGAAGCAGGCGGCGAGTCGATGGTACAGTCGGTCCGGCTGGATGATCTGGGCTGGACGCTCAGTGTCCTGCAGGACACAGCGGTTGCACAGCGCAACCAGCGCTCCGCCATGCTGGTGACGCTGGGGGGCTGCATTGCCTTTGCGCTGCTGCTGCTGTTTCTGCGTGAACGTGTGCTCAAGCAGCGCTCGCAACGCCAGGCGCAGCAGGCGCTGGCCAATAGCGAGCAGCAGCAGCGGGACATTATCGACACCGCCCAGGTCGGTCTCATCACCGTGGACGAAGAGGGACTGATGCAGTTCCTTAATGGCACCGCGCTGCAGCAGTTCGGCCTGTCTGCCGCCCTGGCGCTGGGGCAGCCCCTGCGCCGCCTGTTGCTGCCCTCGGCTGAATTTGGTGTGCTGGACCGGGCGCTGGGGCGTCTGGGGCAGCGGGGTTTTGCGCCGCTGATCGGGCAGGAAGCCGTGGGCGTACGCGGTGACGGCAGCGAATTTCCGCTGCTGTTCTCGATCCGGGCGATGCGGGGGACGCACGCAAGGCAGCAACAGCCCCAGTATCTGGTCACGGTCATCGATATTTCCCGTCGCAAGCGTCTGGAGCGGGCGCTGCAGGATGCCAACGAAACGCTGGAGGCCAAGGTGGAGGACCGAACCCGCGAGCTGCAGAGCATGCAGCAGGAGTTGCTGCAGGCGGAAAAGCTGGCGGCGCTCGGGCGCATGGCCAGTGCCGTTGTGCATGAGCTGAACCAGCCGCTGACCGCCATGCGCACCTATGTGGCCATTTGCCGCAAGATGCTGCAACAGCCGCAAATGCTGGGTGAAAGTCTCGATGAAGTGGATGGCCTGGTGGGGCGCATGGCAGTGATCACCAGCCAGCTGAAAACCTTTGCGTATCGCAAGCCCGAGCGGGTGGAAGCCGTGTCCCTGCTGCAGGCCATTGAACAGGCGCTGGCCCTGTTTCGCGGCCGCTTTGTCGAGGAACAGGTGCAGCTGGACTTCTGCCCGGATATTGCGGACGATCGCGTGGCCGGCGACAGCGCTCGGCTCGAGCAGGTGCTCGTCAACCTGATCAAGAATGGCTGCGATGCCATGCAGCAGAGTCCGGCACCGCGTCGATTGTCGTTGCAGGTGGCGGCAGCGGATGGCTGGCTTGAGCTGCGCGTGGCGGACCAGGGAACGGGGATCGACGAGGCGGCGATGAGCAAGCTCTTCGAACCCTTTTTCACCACCAAGCAGATTGGCAGCGGCCTGGGGCTTGGGCTATCCATCGTGCGCAGTATCGTGCGCGATCTGGGAGGTAATATCCGCGCCGAGAATCTGCCCGATGGAGGTGCCTGTTTTATTCTGCGCCTGCCTCAATACGGGCAGCTGGCGGCAGATACACAGGAAGCATCGGACAGTGCAGCTGCGCAGCAACCGGGCAAACCATAACGTCGGACGGACAGTGGAGAATGGGATCCATGCATGAGTTAGGTACGGTTCTACTGGTGGATGACGAAGCCATGGTGCGCAAGGCGACCGAGCAGTGGCTGCGCCTGTCGGGCTATGAGGTCATCAGTTGCAGTGATGCCCAGGCGGCACTGGCGCAGCTGACGCCCGGTTTCCCGGGCATCCTGGTGACCGATGTGCGCATGCCGGGCATGGATGGCATGGCACTGATGCAGGCGGCGCTGGCGCGTGTGCCTGGTCTGCCGGTGGTACTGGTCACCGGCCATGGTGATATCGACATGGCGACCGGGGCCATGCGAGACGGAGCCTACGACTTTATCGAAAAGCCCTTTGTGCCCGAGCGGCTGGTGGCCACGGTGCAGCGCGCCTGCGACAAGCGCCGCCTGATGCTGGAAAACGATCGCCTGCAGCAGGACCTGGCGTCCCAGTCGGGCATTGATGCGCGCCTGATCGGACTGTCACCGGCCATCGTGCGTCTGAAGCAGGAAATTCTGTTGCTGGCGTCCATTGATACCAATGTGATCATTTACGGCGAGACGGGCACCGGCAAGGAGCTGGTGGCCCAGTGCCTCCACGAGTTCAGCAACCGGCGCAAGCGCAATTTCGTGCCGGTGAACTGCGGTGCCATTCCCGAAGCCCTGATTGAAAGTGAGCTGTTTGGTCATGAGTCCGGCGCTTTCACCGGCGCGGTCAAAAAGCGCATTGGCAAGTTCGAGTACGCCGACGGCGGCACCTTCTTTTTCGATGAGATTGAAAGCATGCCGCCGCATCTGCAGATCAAGCTGCTGCGCACCCTGCAGGAAGGCGTGATCGAGCGCCTGGGCGGCAACAGTCCCGTCGAGGTCAATCTGCGGGTGGTGGCCGCCGCCAAGGCGGACCTGCGGGTGGAAGAAGGCTTTCGCGAGGACCTCTATTACCGGCTGAATCAGTCAGAGCTGCATATCCCGGCGTTGCGTGACAGGGCGGACGATATCCCGCTGTTGTTTGAATATTATGTCGAGCGCTGCGCCGCGCAGCACGGGCGGGAGCCGCGTCGGGTGACAGATCTTGAACGTCGCACCCTGCTGCGCTACCCCTGGCCCGGTAACGTGCGGGAGCTGAAGAACATTGCTCTGCGTTTCGCGCTGGATCATCGGGGGCAACTGGCGGATCTGCTGTTTCCCGCCGTGACGCCCATGCAGGGCGCCCGTGCGGTGCAGCCAGGCTCTGTGCCAGAGGCCAGCGCGCAGCCGCTGGCCGTGCAGGTGGGGGCCTTCGAGGCCGAAATTATCCGCCAGTCGCTGGGTCGCCATGGCGGTTCCATCAAGGCGGTGATGGACGAACTGGATCTGCCTCGCCGCACCCTGAATCAGAAAATGATGCGTTACGGCATCAATCGCAGTGATTTCGTACAGGGTTCCCCGGAGGATTGACGTCGTTGTGCACCGTCTGGTGCAGCCCGTTCTTTCGCAAGGAAAGGCGTGTTTTTTGTGCCGGGCCTGTCCCGTTTCTTGTCTGGTTGACGCTTTTACATGGGCACTCGGCTGTTTTTTGCCTATACCTGATGTACCGGTTACCCCTGAGGGAGCGGAAGAGGGTGTCACGGCGGCTTTTGCCTCCTGTGAGCCATTTATGGCCGATACTCTTGATATGTATAAGCAAAAAATAGCCGATACCGTAACCGACCACAGCTGCTGAATTATAAAATATATAAGTTACAATCACTTACGATATTTTTTAGAGTTGGCATTGTGTTTGCTTGGCAGGTACCGGTTAATGTTTTTCCCATAATGACAAGAGAACACACCGATATGAGTCTGACAAAACGCACGCTTCTCAAAGGTTTTGGTCTGGCGCTGGTTGCCAGCACCCTGGGTGTTGTGGCTACGGCCAGCCAGGCGGCCGAGAACCGCTCCTATATTCTGGCGACCGCATCCACCGGCGGCACCTACTACCCGGTGGGGGTGGCGCTGGCGACCCTGGCCAAGGTCAAGCTTGAGCCGTCCATTGGCATGGCCATGTCGGCGATCAACTCGGCCGGTTCCGGTGAAAACATCAAGCTGCTGCGCGAAAATGAAGCCCAGTTTGCGATTCTGCAGGGTTTATATGGTGCCTGGGCCTGGGACGGCGAGGGCGATCTGGCCAACTCCGGTCCGCAAAAAGGCCTGCGTTCAGTCACCATGCTGTGGCAGAACGTTGAACAGTTCGTGGTGAAGAATGAGTTTGCC
>JBFGZM010000077.1:0-11709 GCA_041586815.1 Marinobacterium sp.
ACCGGATCGCCGGCTTCGAATGGCACGTAGCGCCGCAACAGGGCTTCCCCCACCGGGGCTTGCGAAAAATTCACCGCACCGATGCGATAGCGCGGCCCAGAATCCAGCACCAGCTCGATATCAGCCTGACCCAGTTCCGGGTTGATCAGCAACTGCTGGCGACTCAGCTCAGCCTCGTAGTAACCCCGCTCGGACGCCAGCGACAGCAGCCGGCTTTTCAGCGCTTCGTAGTCGGCGTGGCGCAAGCCCTGTCCACTGCGCAGGGTGTTATCCTCCAGTGCCCGCGTGAACTGAGGATCCGTTTGCGCCTCGCCGGTAACGGCAACATTGATATTTTCCAGCCGCACCTGTTCACCAGGATCCACCCGGTAACGGGCCAGCCATTGGTCCTTCTGATCGATCAGCTCGGTCTGGATGACCGGCTGATAGTAGCCGAAGGGCTGCAGGGCAGTTCGAATCTGCTCCTCAGCCTGGCGGTGCAGGTACTGCAGCCGGCTGGCCATGGGAGCGACGTCCCCCTTGATACGCTCGATCGCCAGAAAAGCACGAATGTTGTCAGCCAGCTCGCCCGGCAGATCTCCGGTGAGTCCCTCAACCTCCACCGCGAGCGAGCGCTCAACGACAACCGGATCGTGCTGGGCTGCCGGTACCGCCGCTGCAAATACACACAGCAGGAAACTCAGCAGCCATCCTGGCAATTTTTCAGTGATCACTCGATTAGCCTTTTGATTAACCTTTCGTTTTCATCTACCACGCTGGTACCGCCAGAGACATGCAAATCGCCGCCTGCGCCACAGGGACCCAAGCTTACCGAGTTTTGCCAGTGGGGTAACGCCCATGAGACCTGGCAATGCAAAAACAGCCGTGATCAGGGGATAAAACTTGTCGCAGCGGACTTACGCCTCCTGAGCCGCATCAGATCAGCGGACCCGGCCACTTTTACCACCCGAATCCGGCAACAGAGATGACCCGCCTGCTGGTATTTCCTCCACTTTCGACCAATACTGCTACCGAATTCCGCCACCTGGCAATCACCATGAGAAAGCTCACGCTGATCCGGCATGCCAAGTCCAGCTGGGCCGACCCGTCGCTGAGCGATTGCGACCGGCCCCTGAACAAGCGCGGCGAAAACGATCTGCCATTGATGGCCAAACGGGTACGCGAGTTCGGGCTTTTCCCCGACCGCATTCTCAGCAGCGGTGCGCTGCGCGCGCTGACCACCGCCGAGTCCCTGGCCGATACCCTGGAGCTGGCCCCGGACCAGCTGCGCGAACTGCCGGACCTGTACGAGTCCTGCAGCGAAACCCTGCTGCATGTCCTGCAGCAACAGCCCGACCACTGCCATCATCTGATGCTGGTGGGGCACTCACCGGGGCTTGATGGCCTTGCCTACTACCTGACCCACGAACCACTGGAAAAATTCCCGACCTCTGCGGTGCTGCATATTCACCTGAGCATCACCCGCTGGTGCGAGCTGGCCGACTCCTGCGGTACTGTAGAGTTGTTCGACTACCCCAAACTACACCCGACCCCCTGATCACGCACCTGCAGCAAAACATGCCATAAATAGCCCCCGCCTGGGGTAAACTGTAGCCCCCTACCCCTGCCCGGAGATCAGAGTGGAACTCTATCTGCAATCACTGCAGTTTACCGCCGGTATTGTCACGCCCATTTTCGTCATTGTCCTGCTCGGCTTTTTGCTGCGCCGCGGCCGTCTGATCGACGAGGCCTTTATCAATACCTCATCGCGACTGGTCTTTATGGTGGCGCTGCCTACCCTGATGTTCATGTCCATCGCCCGCACCGACTTCCAGGCGACGTTCAATCCGGCACTGCTGGGCTTCGTGTTTCTCTCCACCCTGGCCAGTTTTCTGGCAATCTGGTGGCTGGCGGCTCGCCGGATCAAGGCACCCGGGGATCTTGGGGCCTTTGTTCAAGGGGCTTTTCGCAGCAATTTCGGCATTATCGGCATGGCGCTGAGCTACAACCTGTTTGGCAGCAGCGGCCTGAGCCAGGCAGCCATGATACTGGCGCTGGTGATTCCCATGTACAACGTACTGTCGGTGGTAGTGCTCACCGTCACCGCAAACCGCAACAGCGGCGACGCCCTGAGCCTGCGCCAGATTCTGCGCGCCATCGCGCTCAACCCGCTGATTATTGCCGTGGTCCTGGCGCTACCCTTTTCCTACTACGGTCTGCACCTGCCTGCGGCACTGGATACCACCGGCACATACTTTGCCAACCTCACCCTGCCGCTGGCGCTACTGGCCATCGGTGGCGCACTGGACCTGAAAAGCCTGCGCAACAGCTCGTTCACCGCCTTCTGGGCCACCGCCACGAAATTGCTGATATTGCCGCTGCTGATGGTCCCCATCGCAGCCCTGCTGGGCTTTGAAGGTGTAGATCTGGCGCTGCTGTTCGTACTGTTTTCCAGCCCCACCGCCGCCGCGGCCTTTGTGATGGCCCGTGCCATGGGCGCCAATGCCCAGCTGACTGCCAACATCATCCTGACCACCACCCTGGGCTCCATCGTTACCCTGTCCGCCGGCATTTTTATCATGCGCCTGCTGGCCATCATCTGATATTCCCCCTGCCCCTGTATCCAGGGGCAGGCCCTCCTTTTCCCTGCCCACAATTACAGACCGACCGACACTCACACCGGCACATCTGCACCCAAAATCCGCCTCTCATCCAGAGACCTGCGTCTTCAAGCAGGGGCAGCCTTAACGCCCCGCAGAATGACTGCAACCCCGCAACCGAGTATTGATTTTAAAACAGCATTTCAATTTTATTGACCACCAATGCCATTTTAAAATACCATCGTTCCATTCCCGCCAAAAGGCAGGCTGACCGTAATGAACGACCGGGCAGCTCGAGTGAGGAGAAGGATATGCAGGTTCGACAAAGCGTCCACAGCGCCCACGCCAAAACCATGGGCAGCGAGGAGCTACGGGACAACTTTCTGGTAGAAAACATCTTCAGTGCCGATCACTGCAGCATGACCTACAGCCATGTCGACCGCATCATTTTCGGCGGCATCATGCCGGTACAGCAGACCCTCTGCTTCGACCCGGGACTGGGCCAGGGTCTTGGCGTGGACTTTTTTCTGCAACGCCGCGAACTGGGGCTGATCAATGTTGGCGGAGCCGGTGTTATCACCGTGGACGGCAGGGAGTTTGCCCTCGAGCGGCGGGAAGCGCTCTACATCGGCCAGGGAGCCAGGGCCGTCGAATTCAGCAGCTGCGATGCGGCCCGACCGGCCAAGTTCTACTACAACTGTGCGCCGGCCCATACTGCCTACCCGACCCGCAAGATCACCCTGGACGAAGCCGCCCCCGTGACCCTGGGGGACGCTGCCAGCAGCAACCGGCGAACCATCTACAAATATATCGTTCCGGATGTCCTGCCGACCTGCCAGTTGCTTATGGGCCTGACGCAACTGGAACCTGGCAGCCTCTGGAACACCATGCCCTGCCATACCCACGACAGGCGCATGGAGGTCTATTTCTACTTCGACATGAATGCCGATACCGCCGTCTTCCACATGATGGGAGAACCCCGGGAAACGCGCCACCTGCTGATACGCAACGAACAGGCCGTGATCTCGCCCAGCTGGTCAATCCACTCGGGCGTAGGCACCCAGAGCTACACCTTTATCTGGGGCATGGTCGGGGAAAACCAGGTATTCAACGATATGGACCTGGTGGCCACAAGCGACTTGCGCTAACGCCACCGCCCGGATCACAGGAGAGCATCAATGATTCCGAATATGTTTGATTTGCGGGACAGGGTCGCCATTGTCACTGGCTGCAATACCGGGCTCGGCCAGGGAATGGCGGTGGGACTCGCCCAGGCAGGCTGCCATATCGTCGGCGTCAATCGCAGCGATGCGACCGAGACCCGGAATCAGGTAGAAGCGCTGGACCGCCGCTTTCTGAGTCTGCACGCTGACCTGGCCCGCACCGATGATCTCCCCGGCATCGTCGACCAAGCTATCAGCGAATTCGGCAAAGTCGACATACTGGTCAACAACGCCGGCATCATCCGCCGCAGTGATGCCATCGACTTTTCAACCCGGGACTGGGACGATGTCATGGACGTTAACCTGCGCACAACATTCTTCCTGTCCCAGGCCGTTGCGCGTCAGTTTATCGCCCAGGGAAACGGCGGCAAGATTATCAATATCACCTCCATGCTGTCCTACCAGGGTGGCATTCGGGTGCCGTCCTATACAGCTTCCAAAAGCGGCCTGCTGGGCCTGACTCGATTGCTGGCCAACGAATGGGCCCACAAAAACATCAACGTTAATGCCATCGCCCCGGGCTACATGGAAACCAACAACACGGAGGCACTCCGATGTGATGAACAGCGCAGCCGGGAAATTCTTGGTCGCATACCGGCGGCTCGCTGGGGCATGCCGGAAGACATGATGGGGTCCGTGGTGTTTCTGGCATCCCGGGCATCCGACTACGTCAACGGTCACAGCCTGGCGGTAGATGGCGGCTGGCTGGCCCGCTAACCCTCCCGCGAGTCCACTAACTCAGAAGGGATACTCAGCGCAGCCCAGCTGCAGGGACAAGGCCCGGGCGGCCCGGTGCAACATCGCCACATAGTCGGCATGCTGCTTCTCGTCATAGCGCATCATCGGAAACGACAGACTGAGACCGGCGATCGCCTGACCGAAGCGGTCGAATACCGGCACCGCCACACAGAGCAATCCCTCTTCCATCTCCTGGTTATCCTCGGCGTAGCCACGCTGACGCACCTGTGCCAGCAGCGGCAGCAGCTGATCTGTCGACTCCAGTGTCCTGGCCGTGAACTTTTTATACTCGACATCCGCCAGAATATCCCGCACCTCAGGTTCGTCCCGCCAGGCCAGCAGCACCTTGCCGATCGCCGTGCTGTAGACCGGATTGCGCCGGCCGATGCGCGAATACATGCGCAGGCTGTAAAGGGAATCAATCTTGTGGATATAGATAATACTGTCTTCTTCCAGTGCGCCGAGATGCACTGTCTCTTTCGTCAGTGTCGACAACTCGCGCATCTGCACGTCGGCAAGGCGGATCAGGTCGATATTCTGTAATGCCCTGGCACCCAGCTCGAACAGTTTCATGGTCAGGGAATACTTGTCATTTTCGCCTTCCTGCTTGACGTAACCGAGCGTCTTCATGGTTTGCAGAAAACGGTACACGGTACTCTTTGACATCAGCACCCGTTGCGACAGTTCGGTCACCCCCAACTCCTGCTCGTCACCCAGCGCCTGCAGAATGCCGAATACCTTCAGCACCGACGAAACAGAATCCGGGGTCTTGTCTGCTGCGCTCATCCGAAAACACCCTGTTTTAAATAAAATGAAACGGTGTGTCATTGTAGGTGTTCGCAGTGCTCTGCTGCAATCGCAGCGCTGCTGCGCGCTTGGTACTGCAGGAGCCAGGGCGCCCTGATCTTAAAAAAAGCACGAAAGCCGCCGGCACTTTCATCCTGCATCTGCTGGCAGCTATCGGATATAGCTGTGCCGTTTTAAGGCCGCTTGGTCACCCCTGCATCAGCTCGGCGAAGGGGTTGTCTTCACGCAGCGCATCCACAAACCAGTGCAGCGCCCGCCCCTGGTTGCTGCTGTGCCAGGCGATTTGATGACTGTGAACGGTGCGGGTCAACTCCACATCGATCTCCACCAGTTCCCCGCTGGCCAGATAGGGCGCCGCACGAAAACGCGGCAGGAACCCGATACCAAGGCCAGCCAGGTGTGCCTTGAGCTTTGCATCGGTATCCGGCACGAAGATGCGCGGCTGACTTTCGAGCAGACCATAGGTCAGGGCCGGCAGACGACGGGAACTGTCAGGTATCACCACCGAGGTAAAACGCCGCAGGGTTTCACGCTTGACCGGCTGCTCCAGCTGGCAGACCGGATGCTCCGGTGCCGCCACATAGCAGAAAGTACTGTCCGTCATCAGTGGCAGCGCCAGCAGATCATAAGAACGCCCCTCCGGCGGCAGGCCCGGCGCGCCGATCACCAGATCGGCGCGATTATCCTGCAGGCAGTCCCAGGTACCCGCCAGGGTTTCATAGCGCAGCAGCACATGAATGTCCGGTTGCACCTGCTGAAAGCGCTTCACCAGCGGGTAGATCAGCTCAACGGAAAACAGAACATTAATGGCGATGGTCAGCTGCGCTTCCCAGCCGTGGGCCATGCGCCGCGCCATCTCGGACAGCGACTCTGTGGCCTGAAGAATTTGCCGGCCATGCTGCAACAACATGCGCCCCACGGGCGTCAGCACCATGCGCCGCCCGCGCTTTTCGAACACCTTGATGCCGTGTTCTTCTTCCAGTTTCTGCACGGTGTAGGTGATCGCCGACGGCACCCGGAACAATGCCTCGGCGGCAGCGGCAAAACTGCCATGACGATCGATGGCATCCAGCACCTTGAGTGCATCCAGTGAAATCTGTGCCGGCATCCGCAATCCTGTTTAATGAATTATTCCAGAGCCCGTGATTCTAAACGACCAGGAGTCTGTCCGAGAATGCTGGCCGTAACGAGTGCCAGCTGGTTTTCACGGTGTTTTAAGGCGATAAATCGGCAGGATAGCCGATTTACACAGCGTTAGCTGCCCACCGGGCAAGCTACAGGGATGAAACTTGTGAATAGTGGTCCCGTTTAACGAAAAACCGCACAAAAACAGCCAGTCCCAAGTGATTCGCAGCAGGTTGAGTATTGTCGGACAGCCCCCCAGACGCCAGAATAGAGCCATTGTGCCCAGAGATATTCCGCCCATGTTCAAGCTATTCAGCAACTCCACCGCCGCCAGGCTGGCTCAGGCCATCGAACGGGACGACGCCGATGCCCTGGCCAAGGTGTTGCGAAAGGCTTCCCCGGTGCTGCTGTCCCAGCCTGTAAATAATGGCCTGTTGGCGACCGAACTGGCGATAGACGCGCAACGTCCCGAACTGCTGCGGTTGCTACTGAATGCAGGCTGCGATGCCAATGCCCGGAATACAGAGAACCTGCCGCTGAGCTGGCGTGCGCTTTCAACCCAGGGTGCCGGCGGCAAAAGCCTGGAGCTGCTCGGCACTCTGCTGCGCGCCGGCGCCGATCCCAACAGCTGCAATACCGCGGGTACCCCTCTGCTGCATGCCTGCTTCGAATTTTGTGAACCCGCCCGGCTGATGCTGCACTTAAGCCGCCTGCTTGAAGCCGGCGCGCACATAAACAGCACCGATGAACGCGGGCAAAGCGTCCTGCTGCTGGCGCTGCGCAGCGAAAGGCGTGAGCTGATTCAGTTTCTGATTCACAGCAACGCTACAATACCTGAACCACTTGGCGCTGATATTGACGGCGATATAGCGCTTTATGCCCAAAGGTGCCGGCAAGACTACCAGATACGCCAGCAGTTTCTTGGCGCCTGAGATCCGATTGCAGCTTCAGGCTGGCGCGCACCTTTGCAATAAATGGCAACCCTGTCCGACGACCGCCCAAGGCCAACAACAATGAAATCAAAAGTTCTGATCATTCACACCGGCGGTACCATCGGCATGCACCCCTCGGATCAGGGCTATGTGCCGGTAGCGGGCTTTGACGAACTGCTGCAGCAGAAACTGAGCAAGCAGGCACAGCAAAACCTGCCTCATTTCGAAATACTGGAATTTGCCCAGCTGATCGACAGCTCCAACATCCAGCCATCCGACTGGACCCGCCTGGGCCGCACGTTGATGGCGCACTACGACGACTACCATGGTTTTGTGGTGTTGCACGGAACCGACACCATGGCGTACACCGCCTCTGCGCTGTCGTTTATTCTGCAGGGTCTCGACAAGCCAGTAATTCTCACCGGCTCCCAGATTCCCCTGATCGAGCCACGCAACGATGCACTGGACAACCTGGTCACCGCGCTGATCCTGGCCGGCAATTACCCGGTGCCCGAAGTCTGCATTTACTTCAATGGTCGCCTGCTGCGGGGCAACCGGGCCTGCAAGCTGCGGGCAACGGGTTTTGATGCCTTCGACACGCCCAACTGCCCCTGGCTAGGCCAGGCCGGCATTCATATCGAACTGCAGGAGCACCTGCTGCTGGAACGCGGTGCGCCGAACTTTACCGCGCCGGACTTCGACCCGGGTGCTGTCTCGCTGCTGCATCTGTACCCCGGCATGCCGGGTCGCATTGCCGCGCAGCTGCTGGAAGACCATCAGCTTAAGGGCCTGCTGATCCGCAGTTTCGGCGTCGGCAACCCACCGGATGGAAACCGTGAACTGATGGCCGCGCTGAAGCAGGCATCGCTCCGGGGCCAGGTGGTGATCAACCTGACCCAGTGCCTGCAGGGCAAAGTCAGCCAGGGCGCCTATGCCACCGGCGCCAAGCTGAATGATATTGGCGTGGTACCGGGCAGCGACCTTACGGTCGAGGCTGCCTTTACCAAGCTGCATTTCCTGATCGCCTCCGGCCACACACCGCAGCGGGTGCGTGAACTGATGCAGACCCCCACCTGCGGCGAACAGAGCTGAACCCGCCGGGAACGCCAGTCAGGGCAGCTGCTCTGCATCAATCTCGGGTTCGGCCTGTACCCTGTCGCCCAGGCGCAGAATGCCGCCCTCGATCACCCGCACGCAGAGCCCGCCGATACCGCGCATGGCGTTAAAGCCCCCAGGGCCCAGCACCGCTTCCATGCGCGAACAGGGGTGGCACTGTCCGGCGCCCTCGAGCAACACCTCGCCGATACGAAAGCGCCGTCCGCCCAGGGCATGCAGACTGATACCGCGCACCAGCAAATTGCGCCGCAGCAGTGCCGGGTCGATGGATTCACGGTGCAGCAGGGACGCCAGCACCGTCAGGTTTTCCGCCTGGAACAGTGTAATCTGCCGCTTGCTGTCGATTCGGCCACTGAAGCGATCCCCCACCAACCCTTCGCCCAGACGCACGATCGCCTCGCTCACCGGTTGCATCGGGTGATTGCGCGCCGGGCGCAGCAGTATCTGTTCCAGTACCCCGCACTGGGGCAGTGTTCCCAGCAGCTTCGCCATCTGACCGCGCATGCCGGTACCTCCTTGAAAGTCCACCCGCCAGTTATGCCTGCCCGAACGGGACTATTGTGCCACCTGATTGAGAACCGCCATTGGCCGCAAACCGGGGCACCCTTATAATAGCGTTTTAGCCCTGCGCGGTGCGCGGCACCATGACGGCCAACGGGACTGCGCACGGCAACTTCAAGGATCGATATTATGACTTCCGTGTTCCTGCTGGTAGGAGCCCTGATGCTGATGCTCAGCATCCTGCTGAGCCCACTGTCGAACCGACTCGGCATGCCGGTGCTGCTGCTGTTTCTGGGCGTGGGCATGCTCGCCGGCGAAGACGGCCTGGGCCATATTCAGTTCGACGATTTTGAAACCGCCTTTCTGGTGGGCAACCTGGCCCTGGCCATCATTCTGCTGGATGGCGGCATGCGTACAAGGGGTGAAACCTTCCGGGTTGGCCTGAGGCCCGCGCTGGTGCTGGCAACCCTGGGAGTACTGATCACCGCCCTGGTGACCGGGGTGGCGGCCGTCTATATCTTCGATTTGTCCTGGCTTGATGGCCTGCTTATCGGCACCATCGTATCGTCCACCGATGCCGCCGCGGTTTTTGCCCTGTTGCAGGGGCGCGGCCTGAACCTGAATGCCCGCGTCGGCGCCACCCTGGAAATCGAATCCGGCAGCAACGACCCCATGGCCATCTTCCTGACCCTGGTCCTGCTGCAACTGATCACGCTGCAGGGCGATACCTCACTGTGGTCCGCCCCGCTGATGCTGTTGCAGCAGATCGGTATTGGTGCCGCCTGCGGCTGGCTTGGCGGCAAGGTGCTGGTGTTTCTGGTCAACCGGGTGGAGCTGGTCACGGCGCTCTATCCGTTGCTGGTCACCGCCAGCGGTCTGGTCATGTTCTCCGGCACTAACGCCCTGGGGGGCAGCGGTTTCCTCGCGATCTATTTGGCCGGCGTACTGCTGGGCAACGCAAGGGTTCGCATGATGCCGGCCATTTTGCAGGTACATGACGGCCTCGCCTGGCTGGCACAGCTGTGCCTCTTTCTGATTCTGGGCCTGCTGGTGGACCCGTCCCAGCTGCTGCTGATTGCCCCCGGCGGTCTGCTGCTGGCCGCCGTGCTGATTCTGATCGCCCGACCGCTGGCGACTTTCAGCACGCTCTGGCCGTTCAGATTCAACCTGCGCGAACAAAGCTTTATCGCCTGGGTGGGGCTGCGCGGTGCTGTTCCCATCGTGCTGGCGCTGTTCCCGGTAATGGCCGGCGTTGAGCAGGCACCGCTGTTCTTCAACATCGCCTTTGTTGTCGTCATGGTGTCCTTGATCATTCAGGGCACAAGCCTGGCGCCGGTGGCGCGCTGGCTGAAGCTCGAAGTGCCGGGCCACGAACAAGCACACCGGCGCATCCCCATCGATGTCCCGGCTGTCGGTGAACACGAACTGCTGCTGTTCCGGCTGCAGGGCCAGCGCTGGAAGCGCCCGGCCCCTCTGGGGGATCTGCGCATGCCGGCCGACACTGGCATTGCGGCGGTATTCCGCGACGGCCGCTACCTGCGCCCTCAGGCCAAAACCGCCCTGCAGGATGGCGACCTGCTGGCGGTGATGGCGCGCCCGGACATGATCGATGCTCTGGGGCACCAGTTCAATGCCCTTCAGGGCCCCAAACACCTGGCGGAAATGGCCTTCTTTGGCGAATTCGTGCTCAATGGCGAAGCACAGCTGGCCGATGTGGAGCAGGCCTATGGCATCCGGGTCGAGCAGGAGGATTCCAGCCAGACGCTGTCGGCCTGCATCGCCCGCCACCAGCACGGCCACCCGGTTGTTGGCGATAGTCTGATGCTCGGCCCTGTCACCCTGGTGGTAAAAGCCGTGGAAGGCGATGTCGTCACCAAGGTGGGCCTGAAGCTGCACTGAGACTCGGCAGTGTTGCACTGCCTGTACGGTGGAATCAGATCGCACCACTGCCTCCAGTGGTCGGCGGCATGCCAGCTCACTGATGCTCGGCCCCGTCACCCTGTGGTGAAAGCAACGGTGGAATTCGCAGGCTCCCCTGAAAACCGCTCCTGTGTTTTCAGGATTTTCGCCATCCATGGCGGTCATTCCGTATACGGTCTCCCCCCCATGTACAAAGGCCCCGTCGGGGACTGATGAGCACAGCGAATCGCACCTGTTGTCGGACATGCAGGGGATAGGTGGAGCGGTGCGAAATCTGACGCCGATCACAAACCACACCCCAGACTACGCTCACTCCGGCTGCCGAGCCTGCAGCCCTGCCGTTGCATACCAGGCCACCAACATATTGACCGCCCCGAGCAGCATCAGGGTCAGGCCATAACCGGTATGCTCGGTCAGCAGGCCGAACAGCAGGCCGCCGACGGCGCCACCGCCCACGTTGAGCGCACCCCACAGGCTCATGACCCGCCCACGATAGGCGCGATCCAGCGATACCTGTATCAGCGACTGCGTCGCCACACCACAAACGGTGGCGCAAAAGCTCAGCAACATCACCAGCACCATCGCGAGTTCAAAGCGCGTATTCAGCCCAAACAGCATCAGCACCCCGCCCGCCCCCAGTCCCGCGAGTCGCAACGCCGGCAACAAGCCTGCCTGGGACCGGGCCGACAGAATCAGACCGGCCACGATAGACCCCAGTCCCGCCGCCGATGTCAGCATCGCCAGCGCCTCGACACCACGCTGGTAGAG
>JBFGZM010000078.1:0-11688 GCA_041586815.1 Marinobacterium sp.
ATTGTGTAGGTGCGGCTGCTGTATTGTGCTTATGGATCCGCAGGATACAGCCGCATGCTCATCCAGCAAGCAGCTGAAGGAAAAGCCGATGACCGCATCGAAACTCTATATTCTCGATACCAACGTGTTGCTGCATGATCCAAAGTGCCTGTTCGAATTCAAGGAACAGGACATCACCATCCCGATGACCGTGCTTGAGGAACTTGATGACATCAAGGACCGCAAGAAAAATGTGGCACAGGAAGCCCGCTTTGCCATTCGGGCAATCGACAATATCCTAAGCGCTGCGACCTCCCCCGCCCAGATCACCAAGGGCGTACGCATCATGCTGCCGGGGCAGGACGGGGAGACCCCCCTGGGCAAGCTGAGCATTTTCCCCGACCACGAACTGGGAGCGCGCCAGGGCTTCCTGCCGGCGGACAAGAACAAGGACAACCAGATTATCAACTGCGCCCTGCATCTGCAGGCAACCAACCCTCACCGCGATATCGTTCTGGTCACCAAAGACATCAACATGCGTCTCAAGGCGCTTGGAGCCGGGCTGCTGAAGGTGGAGGATTACCGCACCGACCAGCTGATCTCTGACCTTGACCTGCTGCCCGCCGGGCACCAGCAGATCGAAGGCAACTTCTGGGACCGGGTCGAGCAGGTCGACAGCTACCGTGACGGTGACCGCACCTATCATCGCGTCAACCGGGAAATGCTGCCCAACACCTACCCCAACGAATATATCTACGACGAGAGCAAGGACTTTGCCGCCCGCACCATTTCCATGGAGGACGACAAGGTCGTGCTGCTTGACCTGGGATACAGCCGCCTGATGCAGCAAAACTGCTGGGGTATCGAGCCCATCACGCTGTACCAGGCCTTCGCCATGCAGTCCCTGCTGGATCCGACGGTCGACATGTGCCTGCTCAATGGCGCAGCGGGCTCGGGCAAAACCCTGATTGCCCTGGCCTGCGCACTGGAAATGGTGATCGAGCAGAAGCGCTTCAACAAGATTATCGTGACCCGCTCGACCCCCCCGGTGGCCGAGGACATTGGCTTCCTGCCTGGCACCGAGGAGGAGAAAATGACCCCCTGGCTCAGCTCCATTCACGATAACCTGGAGGCCATGCACGAACACGATGAACGCCCCCAGAGCAGCGTCAAGTACGCCATCGAAAAGGCCAACATTCAGTTCAAGTCCCTGAACTTTATCCGCGGACGCAGCATCCAGGATGCGGTGGTCATCGTTGATGAAGCCCAGAACCTGACCCCCCAGCAACTCAAGACCATCATTACCCGCTGCGGCAAGGGCACCAAGATGATCTGTCTTGGCAACCTGGCCCAGATCGATTCCAACTACCTGACCGCCCTGACGTCGGGCCTGACCTACATTGTGGAACGCTTCAAGGGATTCGAAGGCTCCGCCAACATCCACTTCGAAGGCATCTTCCGCTCCCGCCTGGCGCGCTACGCCGAAGAACACCTTTAAGGGGCTGCACCGCGGGCGGCTTCGGCTGCTCGCCACCAGTACCCGGCGCTCCCGGCCACGGTGCCGGAACGCCTCCCTCCCAGGCACCTTTTGGCACTGCCCTACCAAAGTCTACATTTCGACTGCAGCCCCTACCGCAGCTGCGTTACACAACGATGAAACCCCTGGTTTATAGGCACTATAAGGGATTCCTGCGTTTCCTTCTGTCGCTCCTGACTTATAATGCGTCGCAACTGCGAACGACAATAACAAAGCCCTCAGCCAGTTCAACCCGAGTCCTCGAGCGATCGAACAGACCCGGATCTGACACGCGCTGGCATCTTTACATCACGACTGCCTGGCGCCGCGCTGACCAAATCGCAGACAGGGAATCTCGGGCTGATGTCACGGCGAACGGATTGCCGCCGGATAGACGCATCAGCAGTTCCAGAGCAACAGGACAGACTACGCGGAACACTCCAGGGCTGCCGTCCAGAACGACTGCCTGCGGGACCGGGCCAAAAGCCCCGTTGGCGCGACGTCTCAACTCCAAGATCAATATTAAACAGGCGGAGTTATCATGACCACAAAATCCGTAGACGTACTGCTCGTCGGGGCCGGCGCAATGAGCGCAACCCTGGGCACACTGCTAAAACAGCTGGACCCGAACCTCAGCATCAGCATGGTTGAGCGCCTGGACCAGGTAGCCCAGGAAAGCACCGACGGCTGGAATAACGCCGGCACCGGTCACGCGGCCTACTGCGAACTGAACTACGCTCCCCTGATGGCCGATGGCAGCATCGACACCCGCAAAGCCTTCACGATCAACAACGCCTTCGAAGTCAGCCTGCAGTTCTGGTCCTACCTGGTGGAGCAGCAGGTACTGCCCGCCCCGAAAAACTTTATCAATGCCACGCCACACCAGAGTTTTGTATGGGGTGAAGAAAATGTCAGTTTTCTGCGCAAGCGCCATGCAACCCTGAGCGCCCACCCGGCCTTCGCGGACATGGAATACAGCGAAGATCCCGAGGTACTGCGCCAGTGGATGCCGCTGATCATGCAAAACCGCAGCCCGGACGAAAAAGTGGCAGGGACCCGCGTGCGCTATGGCTCGGACGTGGACTTTGGTTCCCTTACCCGCGGCATGACGCAACATCTGCAGGCCCAGAGCGGCTTTGAACTGCTGCTCGAACGTACCGTGAAGGACCTGTCCCAGCAGGCCGATGGCCAGTGGGATGTGGTACTGAAAAATGGCCAGACCGGCGGCACCGAACACATTCGCGCCCGCTTCGTCTTTCTGGGCGCCGGTGGTGGTGCCCTGCCTCTGCTGCAGCAGTCCGGCATTCCCGAGGGTAACGGCTACGGCGGCTTTCCGGTCAGCGGCCAGTGGCTGGTCTGCAAAAAGCCCGAGATCGTCAGCCAGCACCTGGCCAAGGTCTACGGCAAGGCTCCGATCGGTGCGCCCCCCATGTCGGTACCCCACCTGGATACCCGTATCATTGATGGCGAGAAAGCCCTGCTGTTCGGCCCCTTCGCAGGCTTCACCACCAAATTTCTCAAGCAGGGTTCAAACCTCGACCTGCTGAAAAGCGTACGCCTGAACAATATCAAGCCCATGCTGTCTGTCGGCATGAACAACATGGACCTGACCCGTTACCTGATCAGCGAAGTACTGCAGTCCCACGACTCCCGTATCGAGGCGCTGCGCAAGTTTTACCCCGATGCCCGCACCGAAGACTGGACCCTGTCTCACGCCGGCCAGCGAGTGCAGATCATCAAGAAGGATGCCGAGAAGGGCGGCAAGCTCGAGTTCGGTACCGAGGTCATCACCTCGGCCGATGGCAGCCTGTCGGCCTTGCTGGGTGCCTCACCGGGCGCTTCCACCGCCGCCAGCGCCATGATTGGTATTATCGAGCGCTGCTTTGCTGATCGACTGGCCAGCCCGCAATGGCAGGACAAATTACGTGCCATGGTGCCGTCCTACCAGCAGGATCTGATGCAAAATACCGAGTTGCTGGCACAGGTTCGCAACCGCACCCTGTCCGTACTGCAGCTGGACGAGGAGCGACCCGCCCCAAAGTCACAGCCGGCGCCTGATACGCTCGACAGTATCCAGGCTCTGGCCAGCTAATACCGACAATCAGCACTACAAAGCGCGCCGGTTTTGCCTGCGCGCTTTCCAGCCTCCCGTTTTTTCCCTATGCTTTCACCTCTGCGTCCAAAGTTTGGGAGTCCTGCACCATGCGCTGGCTACTGACCGGCCCCATTCGCGCCTACCAGCTGGTGATCAGCCCGCTGATTGGGCCCCGCTGCCGGTTTTACCCCACCTGCTCCAGCTACGGCCTCGAAGCCATTCAACTGCATGGCCCGGCCAAAGGCGGCTGGCTGACGCTCAAGCGTATTGCCAAGTGCCATCCGCTGCACCCCGGCGGGGTCGATCTCGTGCCAAATTGCGCTACTGAAAACGCCAACGACAAGGTGCCGCCAAACACTCCTGAAACGCCGGAGCCTGCACGGGAAAACGTCCGCTAAGCGCGCAAATTCAGCCACTTAAACAGCACGCAAAGCGAAATACCACGCCCGCCCGATTGACCCTTTCCCCGCCAGCAGCTATTAACTAAACACTATTTTCGCACTGACCACAGGGAACCGGCCTCCATGTTTTCTCCAACCACTGTCACTCTTGTGGTGCTGTTTTACATGGGCATGCTGTTCAGCATCGCGCAATGGGTGGAAAAGCGCGCCGAGCGAAACGGACAGGCCAAGCGCGGACCCTGGATCTACTCGCTCTCCCTGGCGGTATATGCCACTTCCTGGACCTTCTATGGCAGCGTGGGCCTGGCGACACAGTCGGGCCTGCTGTATGTGGGCATCTATGTCGGCGCCCTGATCGCGATTGCCCTCTGGTGGCTTATTCTGCGCCCCATGGTGGCTGCCAAGGAAACCTTTCATATCACCAGCATCGCCGACTTCATTTCCACCCGCTACAACCGCTCCCAGACCATTGCCGCCGCCGTGACCCTGATCGCCCTGATCGGCGCCCTGCCCTATATTTCTTTGCAACTTGAAGCAATTATCAGCTCCTTCAACCTGATTACCTCCGGCAACAACCCGGGCATAGGCGGCTTTACCGGCCTGATGGTCACACTGGTAATGATTGTTTTCACCATCCTGTTCGGCGCCCGCAGGCTCGACCCCACCGAGCGCCACCCCGGCATGATCACGGTCCTTGCGGTCGAATGCCTGGTCAAGCTTGTCGCTTTCATTGCCATTGGCGTCTTCGTCACCGTCACGATGTTCGGCGGCCTGTCACCGCTACTCGAGCGCCTGACCGAGGGTGACCTGCGTCACCTTACCCGCATCAGCAGCGACAAGGGTGACGGCCTCACCTGGCTGACCTTTATAATCCTGAGCTTCGCCGGCATTCAGCTTCTGCCGCGCCAGTTTCACGTGGCGGTCGTGGAAAACTCGGACCAGCAACACATCAAGACCGCCATGTGGCTGTTCCCGCTCTATCTTGTGTTGATCAACCTGTTCGTATTGCCTATCGCCGGCGCCGGCCTGATCAGCGATTTGCCACTGGGCATGGCGGATTTCTATGTACTGCTGATCCCGCAGCAGGCCGGCGAGCAAGCCCTGACGCTACTGGTGTTTATCGGCGGCTTCTCGGCTGCCACCGCCATGGTACTGGTCACCACCATGACCCTGGCCACCATGGCATCGAATCACCTGCTGCTGCCCCTGTTCGAACATACGCCGGGGCTAAGGCGCGTGCGGCGCTCGCTGTTGCAGGTACGCTGGGTGCTGATCGCGCTGATACTCACCTGCGCCTACAGCTTTGCTGTCGAATTCGCCGACTCCTACCTGCTGGTGACCATCGGCCTGCTGTCTTTCGCCGCCGTACTGCAATTTGCGCCAGCCCTCTTTGGCGGGCTCTTCTGGCAGCGCGGCAACAGCGCAGGGGCACTGGCGGGCTTGTGTGGCGGCTTCCTGGTCTGGTGTTACACCCTGGCCCTGCCGACGTTTATTCGCCAGGGCTGGTATGAGCCAGGCCTGCTTACAGAAGGCCCCTGGGGCCAGGCCCTGCTGCGCCCCGAAGCGCTGCTCGGCATTGAGGGCCTGCCACCCCTGACCCACAGCGTATTCTGGTCACTGCTGATCAATATCGGCGCCTATGTACTTGGCTCTGTGCTCTACAGCCCCGGCAAGGGCGAACGCACCCTGACCACCGACTTCCTGTCCGCCATGCTGCCACAACAGCACCGCAGTCGAGCCCGCCACACCGGACTGCATGCCTACATCGAACTGGAACCCAAGGTTGCCGAGGCCCGCAGCCTTCTCGCCAAGTACCTCAGCAGCGACAAGGCCGAGGCTGCCGTACACAACCTGATGACGGACCTTCAGGTCATGGACAAACCCCATATCACCATCATTGAACTGGTGGAATTTCATCGTACACTGGAGCATATTCTGGCCGGTGCGATCGGCTCCGCCAGCGCCCACAGCGCCATAGAAGCATCGATACACTACAGCGACCGCGAAGCCGCCGACCTGAAAGCACTGTACAGCCACATTGTCAGCGAACTTAATGGTCCGCACCTGAGCGCAGCCGCACTCAAAGGCCCCAGCGCAGCGGCCCGGGGATCAGCGGATCACTATGGCATGGTCAGCGAACTGCAGCGCAATATCGAAAAACTCGAAGAGAAGATCAAGCAGCAGAAAAGCGAAATCACCCAGCTCGAAACGAAACTCGAAGAGCGCTATACGGATATTTTCCGCTACCGTATCGATGCTCAGAAACTGCTGCAGGAAAACGAGCTGCTGCGCAAGGAACTGGGAGCTCTGCGCGCCGAGGATCAGCTGTAGCACCTGCCCCGACCTACCCGGCCCGCAAAGCAAAAGACCGCCTCTGTGGACGGTCTTTTGCTCTGGCAAACGCCTGGCTTAGGCTTCGGGCTTTTGCGCATCGTCCCGGTGCAAATGAACATCCATCTGCGGGAACGGAATGCTGATACCCTCCTCGTCCAGACGCAGCTTCACTTTTTCCGTCGTATCCCACAGAACAGGCCAGTAATCGGCGTTATTGACCCAGGGACGCACATTGAAGTTCACACTGCTATCGGCCAGCGCCGCCACCGCGATCACCGGCGCAGGTTCAGCCAGCACACGCTCATCCGCCGCCAGAATCTCGCCGAAGATGCGCTTGGCCTTGAGCAGATCTGCGTCGTAACCAATGCCGAACACCATATCAACCCGGCGCGTTGCACGCTTGGAATAGTTGACGATCACACCGCTATAGATACCGCCATTGGGTACCACAACCTCACGGTTGTCACCGGTACGCATGATGGTGCTGAAAATAGAGATATGCTCAACGATCCCCGAGACACCGCCGGCCTCGATAAAGTCCCCTTCCTTGAACGGACGGAACACAATAAGCAGCACGCCGGCGGCAAAGTTTTTCAGCGAATCCTGCAACGCCAGACCCACTGCCAGACCGGCGGCACCCACCACCGCAATCAGTGAAGTGGTATCCACACCCAGCTGATCCAGCGCCGCCACGATGACGAACAGCAGCAGCAGCACATTGATGATCGAGCAAATAAAGTTGATCAGCATCTGATCGACCTTGGCCTTGCGCAACACCCGCCCCAGCAAGTTCAGCACCAGCTTGATCAGCCCGCGACCCACCAGAAAGATCGCCAGAGCGAAAAAGATGTTGATTGCCCAGGGCACGACATAGGCGTCGATATAGTCTGCGTAAAACGTATCCATACAGTTGTCCCTTGATTTGATAAAACAGCGCATCCCGCCTCAGCCGCCCTTACAGGGCCGAAACAAAGCTCCTACTGTCGGGTTCACGCGACAACCTGAAACAGCTGTACAGCAATATGACGCCCGATGGCGACATAGGATAATAAAATCCGGCACGATCGCAACCGTTGTGGCACTTCGGGGTTTCAGGATTTTTTTTCGGAACTATAATCAGGAACCTTGGATAACGGTTTTACCTCAAACAGCCCTGCGCTGCGCCCCAATGGCAGCGCACACTCAAGCCCGCAGCACTGATGGGCAGCCCGGCAACCAAGGACAACGACTTTCAAAACTCAATGACTATTTTTCCGGATTCACGCACCCCCAAACGCCTCGCCACAGGCCTCCTTCTGCTTGCCTCCCTCGGCCCGCTACCCGTATTTGCCCAGCCAGGCCATGTTGCCGATGACGTTTACACCTTTTACCACAGCGGCCCAAGCAACAAGTATCGTATCGCCGGCCGCGTTCGCAGCGGCGATGCTGTGGATATCATCAAGCGCGATGCCAGCACCGACTACGTCCAGGTCAAACTGGAAAGCGGCCGTACCGGCTGGCTGCCGGGGGATCAGATAACCGAAGGCCCCAGCACCCTGGCACGCCTGCCGGAGCTGCAGGCCGCACTGAGCGAAAAGAGCGCCACCACCCAGACACAGGCCGACGAGATTACCAGGCTGCGCACCGAACTGACGGATCTGAAAGCGCGCAACCAGTCTTACGACAACGAGCGCGACGTCCTGAATCGCCAGATCAAGGATCTGAACAATCAGATTGAAAACATGGACGACAGCAACCTGATGCGCTGGCTGACCCACGGCGGCCTGGTGGCCCTCGGCGGTGTGCTGCTGGGCCTCCTGATCCCCTACTTTCCCAAGCGCCGCAAGCGCAGCAACGACTGGTTCTAACCTGGTACCCGGTAAAGTGAACTGCGACAGACATCGTCTGACTTTCGCAGTTCATCGCCACTTGACGGTTACCCGCTGCATTTTGAATTGTATATTCATTCAAGGGCATAGATAATGCTACGTCTGAGCAATACTTGAGCAGCAGACAGCCACCTCTATGCAACTCAACAAGCAGACCGACTACGCGATCCGCGTACTCATCTATCTTGCCACCGCCAACCGGAGCAAACTCTGCACCGTCGCGCAGATGGCGTCTGCACTGGAAATTTCGCCAAACAACCTGGCCAAGATTGTTAACCGTTTTGCCGCCCAAGGCCTGATCACCACGGTGCGCGGGCGCCACGGCGGCATGATGATCAACACCCGGACGCTGGATTACCGCATGGGCGATCTGGTGGCCTCATTTGAATCGGATACGGAACTGGCGCGCTGCGAGCAACCCGCCTGCGTCCTGTCGACACAGTGCCGCTGGCGCCAGATTCTGGCGACCTCCCTGCAGCACATGTTCGAGCACATGAACCAGTACCGCCTGCGCGACCTGCTGCACGACAACGACTGGCTCGAGCAGGTACTGCAACTCGCCCCCCCGAGCGACAGCAACCCTGCGGGTTAATAGCTCCCTCCAATCAACGCCATTGTGATGGCCAATTGGCCGCCACCCCCGCCTGCGTGTTTCACTTGCCTGCATCATTCATCGAGCACGCCCCTGCATACGCCCCGGGCTTGCCACCGACAGGAAAAAACACCATGGAACGCATTACCATTTTTGGACGTGAAGACTGTGGCTACTGTCGCCGGGCCAAGGACCTGTGCGATATCAAGGCCCTCAACTACCGCTACGTCGACATTCAGCGCGAAGGAATCAGCAAGGCTGATCTGGAAAAGACCATCGGCAAGCCGGTACTGACCGTGCCGCAAATTTTCCACGGCCAGGAGCATATTGGTGGCTACACTGAATTTGCGCGCCTTCTGGAGTCGACCATCAAAGCCTGATTTCGCTCAAGCCCGAGGCATCCATGCTGTCATAGTGCGCTGATAACTGGTACAAAGGGGCTGTTGTTCAGTGGCGGGCATTCAGCCGTGCGGGACGGAAATCGGAAATTGACCCTGTGGTCAGCCTGAAATCCGTACGCAAGGCCCATATCCTGACGTGAACACCGACCTCATATAACAACAGCACACGATGTCTGAAACGGAGGCATGCCATGCTCACACTAACGATTTTCGCGTTACTTGCAGGTGGCCTGATACTACTGGCAACATCCGCCAAGCACCGCTCCAGGCCGGAACCCCAGCTGATACCAATCCGCGTGCGCGAAGACCGCCGCCCCCGCCGCTAGGCTGCCTGGCCTAGCCCCAGAGCCGGCCAGCCAGACCGCTGGCCCGCTGTGTTCGCCGCCCAATCACCCGCTTGAGCAGAGACTCCGGCGCATAGAGCTCAAACTGCTGGCGCGCCCGTGTAATCCCCGTATACAGCAATTCCCGCGTCAGCACCGGCGCATCTTCCGGCGGCAACAGCAACAGCGTCTGATCGAACTCCGAACCCTGCGACTTGTGCACTGTCATGGCATACACAGTGTCATGTTCCGGCATGCGACTGGGTAACAGTGCCCGGGCCTCGCCCCCCTGATCAAACCAGACCCGCAGCTCGCCCTCGGCATTCTCCATGGTGATGCCGATATCACCGTTAAACAGATCCAGCGCCCGGTCGTTGCGCGTGACAATCACCGGTCGTCCGGCATACCAGTGACCCTGAGGCGCAATCAGCCCGGCATGGGCCAGCGCCTGCTCGATACGCTCGTTCAGCCCGGCGACACCGTAGGGACCGTTGCGCAGAGCACAGAGCAGCTGGAAGCGACCAAAAGCTGCCAGTACCTGCGCGGCGGGCTCCCCTGCCTTGCTCGCCTGCAGATAGGCCCGGTAGCCCTGAACACAGCGATCAATCAGCGCCTGATAGCCGGCGCTGTCCAGGCGATGCCAGGCAATATCGGCAAAGCCTTGCTGCCACAATGCCTGAAACTGCGATTCGTCACCCCGGTTCACCGCCCGCGCCAGCTGGCCAATACCGCTGTCGGCGCCAAAGCGATAGCTGGTCCGCAGCTGTGCCAGCGAATCGGCGATGGCTCTGGCATCCGCGGCCACCAGCTCGGTGCGCCCAAGTCCGCAGGCTCGGGACAGGTACTCCGCCTGGGCCTCGCCATACCCCAGTTCACCGGGCCAGCTGCAGATGTCCCCCAAGACGCTGCCCGCCTCCACCGAGGCCAGCTGATCCCGGTCCCCTATCAGGATCAGCCGGGCGTTTTGCGGTAACGCCGCCAGCAATCGCGCCATCATCGGCAGGTCTACCATCGAGGCTTCATCCACGATCAGCAGATCCAGGTGCAGAGGGTTCTCGGCATGATGACGAAACCCCCGGCTGCCCGGGCGCACGCCCAGCAACCGGTGCAGGGTCGAGGCATCCTGTGGAATCAGGCGCGCGATCCCGGGTGCCAGATCGAGGCCTCCGCGTGCCGCCGAGATCGACTCCGCCATGCGCGCCGCCGCCTTGCCGGTGGGCGCCGCCAGACGAATGCGCGGACTGTTTCCCACCGCCTGTTGCTGCTCAATATAGAGCGCCAGCAACTTGATTACCGTCGTGGTCTTGCCGGTACCAGGCCCTCCGCTGATCACGCCAAAGCGCCGGTTCACCACCGCTGCCGCCGCGACCTTTTGCCAGTCCGGCTGTACAGCAGCATCACCGAACAGGCGCTGCAGTGACGGCTTGATGGACTCCGGGGCAACCCCCAGCGGCTCACTGCGCTGCAGCAAAAAGCCCGCCACATCGCATTCGAAGCGCCAGTAGCGCTGCAGGTAAAGCCGATCCAGATCCAGTACCAGCGGCGTCAGGCGCTCACCGCCGGACAACACCGCGCCACCTTGCGCCACATCCGGCGTACCGCTGAACCAGGGCCGCAGCTGATCCCCCAGCGGCGGCGCAAGGCTGCGCAGCAAATCAGGAACCGTTGCCAGGGGCAGACAGACATTGCCGCGCCCCAGCTCAAAACTGGTGAGTGCTGCCAGCAGCAACAGGCCAGGGTCCTGGCACTGGCCCGTCTGGTGTATAAAGCGCGCGAACTGAACATCCAGCGCTCGCAGACCGCCGGGCACCACTGCCTGCTGCAATAGCTTGAGTATCTGCATGGGTCAGGCCTCTGCCACGGTAAGATTCTGGCCCGCAAAAAGCCGGTCCAGTGACTCGATCAGGCGCCTGTCGGGCCGATGATGGAAAACGCCGGGGCGCGTCTGTGCATCCGCACGCATGCCACGCACAAACAGGTAAAAGACGCCGCCCATATGGGTATCGTAATCGTAATCCGGCAGGCGCTGGCGCAGCAGCCGGTGCAGCGCCAGGGTATAAAGCTGGTACTGCAGATCGTAGCGATGTTCCAGCATGGCACTCTCCAGCGCGGGCACGGCATAAGACTCCGTGTCATTGCCCAGGTGGTTGGATTTGTAGTCGGCGATGTAATAGCGCCC